>DULF01000159.1 GCA_012840535.1 Clostridiaceae bacterium | reverse complement strand
TAATGTGCTTGATGTTTAGGATAATATGAAAATTTAAATCTTATGTTAACTGTAAATTTTAGTAGGTCGAACAGTGACTTAGGTCACTGATTTAATACAATATTAATTGTACAAGGAGTGTCCCTTTACCTTATACCCTCCTTATATGGAACCCACCGTCCACATTTATTACTTCCCCCGTTGAAAAGTTCAGCTTATCTGAGCAAAAAACGGATACTGCGTTTGCTATATCCTCAGGATAACCCCACCTTTTAATTGGCGTAATTCCTTCTGCTATAAGTTTGTCATATTTGTCCTTTACAACCTTGGTCATATCTGTGAATATTATTCCAGGCCTGATTTCATATACGTTTATCCCGTATTCCGCTAGCCTGTCGGCAAACAGCTTGGTAATCATGCTGACGCCTGCCTTGGAAATGCAGTATTCACCGCGCTGGGTGGACGAAGTATAAGCCGACACAGATGAAATGTTTATAATTTTAGGCTTGATACCCTCAATGGTTTTGACTTCATTAATCATAATTTTTGCTACCAGTTGGGTTAAAAAGAAAGTACCCTTGAGGTTAACACCAAGTACAAAATCCATGCTCTCCTCAGTTGTCTCCAGTATATCCATTCTCACCTTGGGAGCCACCCCGGCATTGTTTACAAGAACGTCAATCCTGCCGAACTCGTACATTATCCTGTCAACCGCATTCCTCCTGCTTTCATCGGAAGTGATGTCCCCTTTGAAATACAGAAATGGATTGCCATATTTCTTTACTTTATTTATATTTTCCTCTACCTTTTCTTCGTCAAAAACGTCAAGTATTGCAACAGCATAGCCCTCGGAAGCCAGTTGGACGGCTATGGCATTTCCTATGCCTCTCGCTGCGCCTGTAACCAGCACCGCTTTGTTCTCCAGCATAATTTTCAACCTCCTGTGAATTTTATTTTATTTTCCCGGTATCGTCCCGGTAAACCGGGTTTTCATGCATTCAGCGGCCATAAAAGCGGCTATTTATGCCTGCGCATTTTTATTTTTTTCAACACAATACTGCCTGTATATCGGCGCATATACCTTTGCATCCCGGACCACGCAGCCTGCCGTACCTCCGGCTCTCATAATTTCAGTGCATTTGCCGCACGCTATACAACATTTTTCCTTTTTTAGTCCTCCGTCTTGTAATATGTCCCTGGCAAAATCAGGATATGCAAAACTCTCCCTTCCGTAGCCGATGAACGTCGCAAGGCCTTTCTCCAGAGTCCCCGCAGCAAGGTACGGAGAAAACTGCCTTAGCCAGCTATAGCCCGTTCCTACTACGGCAATACCGGGCACCGCTTTCTGTACCTGCCCAATGCCTGAATTAAGCCTGGCGACTCCTATCAGAGGGTGTTCGGGAGGAATGTAACCGCCTTTGTCAAACGGCCTGTTTATATGCGGATTATAATACGGCGTACCCATGGTCAGGTTAATAATTCCGACTCCCATTTCATATAGCTTCTGCACTATCTTTATTGGTTCTTCCAGGTCATATTTCTGATAGTCTTCCATGTCCGTCCCCCAGCCATACGGATATGGAATGCCGTCATATATATTGAGCCTTGTTGTAACAATAAAGCCTTTGCCAAGCTTTGACTTGATCTTGCCGACCACATTCAAAAGAAATCTTGTCCTTCCCTCAAATGTTTCGCCATACCTGCCCTTTCTTGTATACGCTGAAAGCAGCTCAGAATTCAGATACCGGTGGCAGCATTTCACGTCAACACCGTGAAATCCTGCTTTTTTTGCCAGCACTGCAGCCTCAACAAATTTATCTTCCAGTCTCTCGAGTTCTCCATCCTCTATCACCGGATAGCTTTCATCAAGATTGTGAATACGGTCAAGATAAGGATTGTGCACAGCAATTATAGGCGCAGGTTTTCCTTCAGGCTTGCTGAATCTTCCGGAATGGGTGACCTGCATTATGCACAGCGGCATAGAATCCTTGCCGAACTCCTTCTGAGCATTATTGATCACCATTTCAAGCAACTTCCGGTATTCATCCAGATTTTTTTCATGTATCCAGAGCTGCCTTGGGCTCGCTCGGCCTTCCGGCACGACAGCAACAGCCTCAAACCAAATAAGCCCGGCTCCCCCCTTTGAAAATCGATCATACCTTCTTATTGTCAATTCATCCGGACTTCCGTCCGTCTTGCCGTCCGTGCCCTCCATAGGATGGAATGCCAGTGAGTTTGGCACGGTAAAACCTTCAACATTGACCTTTTTTGCCAGAAGTTCAAAATTGTCTGAAAAGTGCAAGTCCAATCCAAGCGAATCCGCCTCGTGTTCCAGCTCGTCAAGACTTGAGTACTCAAATTCCTTAAAAATCATTATTTTTTACCCCCGCAAGATGTGCTATAATGGCAGTATAAAATAATCTTTTTTTGTAATTGTATCTTGTTTTAATCTTATATACTATAATTTATTTGTAATATTATTAGCTTTTTTTGCTATTTCGAGGTCAATTACAAGATTTTGGGGGTAAATACTATATGGGCAATCTTCTAGTACCATCAGCTTATCCAATTGACATTGTATACCAGGAAAGCAATAAGGAACTTGAAATCAAAAACCATTTCCATAATTCCTATGAAATAATTTATGTTTTAGAGGGAAAGACAAGGTATCATATAAATGATAAAGAATATTTTGTAGACAAAAACAGCCTGGTTTTCATCAACAACATGGAAACACACCATGTGAAGGTATTGGAATACCCGTATAAAAGATATTTTATATTAATAAAACCTGACTATTTCAGGTCGGTAATAGACGAACCCATACTGTCATCTATATTCAGAAACCGTTCGGACAGCTTCAGGCATGTAATTGAACTTGGCTCAGAAGGGCTCAGAGAAATTAATGATATCATAGAAAACTTATACTACGAATTAAACAAAAAAGAAGCCTTCTGGGAAGCAGCAGTAAAATCCGATCTCTATCGCCTTTTCATAATACTGTACAGAAACTATCAGGCTTACTTTCCGCTCCGTTCCCTAAACAGCTCAATGCAAACAATCACTGAAATCCAGAAATACATAGAAGAGCATTACCTTGAACAAATAAGTCTTGAAGACATTTCAAAGCTCTTCTTTATGGACAAGTATTATCTTTCACACCTGTTCAAAAAGGTTACAGGCTTCACCTTTAAGGAATATATCATCCTCCAGAGAATATCGAAAGCAAAAGACCTGCTGTTCCACACCAATGATGACATAATCCGGGTATGCATGAACTCCGGCTTTAACAATGTAAATCACTTTATAAGAATATTCAAAAAATATGAGGGCACAACACCGTACCAATACAGGAAAAGATACAGATAAAATACACTGCTGTTTTAACGTGTTGCCGCCCTGTATTTAACGCACTTTATGGCACCAGCACGGCATTCTTTTTAGCTCTTATAACCATTCTGGTCGGGTGCAATTCTTCTTCCAAAGTAAAAGGCATAGGTGTACCATCCAGAAGAGAATTGACATAGAAGTCGAAATAGTTAACGCTATTTTGTTTTTCAGTAATGCTTCCCATATCCTTGTCCCCTATGACCAGCCTTGTCCTGGTTCCCCCATCCACAGCCTCAATAAAACCTTTGGTTCCGAATATCCTCAAAGTTTCATTTCCCCATTTTCCAAAGCCACGCGGATTGAGATAATTCGCTATAATACTTGCTATACCACCGTTTTCAAGTTTCACCATCATGGATGATGCCATCCTGAGCTCGCCGGTCCTGGCAGGATTGCCGAGTTTTGTCTCCATTGCATATATATCAATTATCCTTTGACCTGCCACATGCTCTATAAAGCGGGTGGCATGAACTCCAACTTGCATGGTAAGCCCGCCGTCCACATCTTCATCCTGCGGCCGCCCGTCAAAATACGGATATGATTTTTGGGCAAGCACCTGGACAACCTCACCAATCATTCCATTTTTGACAATATGCCTCATCTCCAAATAAGGTTGTTCAAAAGCAGTTCCTGCCATCTCATGGAATTGTTTTCCTGTCCTTTTAACTGCAGCAATTATGGCATCCAGTTCTTCCTCGCTCATGGCACAAGGCTTTTCCGCATAAACATGTTTACCTGCTTCCAGGCACTTAATTGCATCCGCCGCCTGGTCTTTCCTCCGCGGGGAACAAAGAGAAACAAGCTCAACATCTTCATCACACAAAAGCTCCTCAAGCGTGCAATAAAATTTTATATTTTTATTGTCTAACAGAGACACAGGAAGAGCCTCTTTATTAAATGCTCCTACAGCAACCAATTCAGCTTTTGGATGATTCTGTAGAACATGCTGGATCTGATGCCCGTTTGTGCCATATAAACCTACTTTGATTTTCATTTTTTATACACCTTCTTATATTCCTTTTTGGTTTGTATTCGTTGATCTGATCAAATTATAAGTGAAAATAATTATTAATTACATAATATATTGCTTCATGCCCATTTGCAAATCCCTTACAGAAAGAACGTACTTTAGTATAATAAATTGTATTTAAATGAATATAAATGTATTTAATTGTACTTGACAGTAAATAATTATCTGTTATAATGCTGTAATAGTAATACAATAAAATGTCAGTAAATACACATTCTATGCATTAAAGCCAGTTGACCGGCTTATAAATTAATTTACATGCAGTTTTAGTCGCTTACGGAGGTTAAAATGAAAATTATTGATTTGTTTGAAAATAAAAAAACCGTTATTTCGTTTGAAATCTTTCCGCCAAAACAAGATGCCCCTTTGGACAAAATATATAATTTATTGGAACATTTCAAACTCTTAAATCCTGATTACATCAGCGTCACCTATGGAGCAGGCGGCAACACCAGAGGCAGGACAATTGAAATTGCTGAAAAGTTGAAGTATAAGTACAATATTGAAAGTATGGTCCATCTTACGTGCGTAAACCATACAGAGCAGCAAATAGAAAATCTGCTTGTCTTGATAAAGGAAAAGGGTCTGAAAAACATACTCGCTCTCCGGGGAGATCCGCCAAAGAACCAACCCGGCTACGATTTTACCAAGAATTACTACAAACATGCCTACGAACTTATACAACACATAAAACAACGGTATAGTTTTTGTATCGCTGCTGCAGCGTATGTTGAAGGACATGTGGAAAGCAGAAGGTTAAGTGATGATTTGGCGCATTTAAAGAATAAAGTGGATGCCGGTGTGGACTTTCTCATAACCCAGTTCTTCTTTGACAACAGGATTTTTTATGATTTTCTGGATAAGCTTGCTTCTGTGAATATCAACTGCCCGGTTGCGGCTGGCATCATGCCGGTTTTTAACGCAGACCGTATAAAGGAAATAGCCGCAAAAAGCGGGTGTTCAATACCTGCAAAACTCGTCCTTTTAATGGACAAATACCGACTCAGCCCCGATGATATGCTGAAAGCCGGTATTGAATATGCGGCCGTCCAAATCCGTGACCTTATTGACAACCGTGTTGATGGAATACATATATACACCATGAACAGGTATGATTCCACAAGAGATATTCTGGAACAAGCTGGAATATTGCAGGTTTATGCATAATAAGCCGGACATACGGCATAATTTAAATTTAACTACCTCTCCATTGAAATAAGTTCCTCGAACGTAATACTTGCGTCATATTTCAGCGCCAAATCCATTATTTGTTGTTCGGTAAATGATTTCATCAATCCTAAATTATCATCGAGGACATACACTATATGAAACCTGTCAAAATCCATGCTCTTAAGTGTATCGCTGATTCGTACGGTTTTTAATACAACGATATGTCTGGCAGGGTATATTCCTTTTTTCAATAATCTTGAACGTCTTAAAACAATGTCCTTTATATTCATTAACGAAGCCTCCATATCTCTTGTTTTTAAATGAAAAAAAATGTAGAGTCCAATAGCAAGCAGGCTGAAATTGTATGAGCCGGCTATTAGCTGAAATGTTCCGACAATAACAAATAAAATGGCTAACAACAATGAAATTCTTTTTGTGTTAATATAGGATGAAAAAATACCAAATTTTCTTGTAAGTATTATTTTTAATATTTTTCCTCCGTCAAGGGGTAAAACAGGTATCATATTAAATAATGCAAGGCAAGTATTTAAATACAAAACATTATGGAAGTATTCCGGTAAAAAAAAATAATATGTTTTCACAAGAATTAATACCAGCACTATTAATATATTGGAAAGAGGTCCGCTTATACTGACAACAATTACTTTCCATCCGCCAAAAGCAGGGTCGTCAATTTCCGAGCTTAACCCAATAGGCAGTAGCCGTATTGAATATACTCTTTGCTTAAACACCACAGCAGCGATTATATGTCCCAATTCATGCAGCGTCATTGAGACAAAAGCTAAAAAAAAGTGTACAAATAAGCCATAAAAACATATAAACAGCAATACCACCGGAAAAGTCAAACTTATCTGTATATCCAGCGTCGGCAATCTGATCACTATTCTATGGGAATGTCTATATAGCTTAAAGGATTCACTGGTTCCCCGTCTTTCCATATTTCAAAGTGCAAGTGAGAACCCACTGATAAACCTGTATTACCCACTTGTGCAATTATATCCCCCTGTTTAACATTCTGGCCTTCTTTTACGATTATCTTTGAACAATGTGCATAGACTGTGGTCATATTGTTTTTGTGTTTTATTTTTACATAATTGCCATATGTCCGATTGGCGCCTGTCTCAATTACTTCTCCGTCAAGAGCTGCTTTTATGGCATCATCTTCACCTGCATCAATGTCAATTCCCTTGTGAAATTCAGCATAATTTTTAAGCGGGTGGTTTCTCTCTCCAAAAGCTGATGATATTTTCCCGTCAACAGGCAAAATAAAGACAGTGTTTAACTCATTATCACCTGTATCCGGCTCGTATGCATCAGCGATTGCAGTAACTGCTTCATCCTCAGGTTCATTCTCCTTTTCCTCACCTGAGCTGTTTCCCTTAATTTTTTCAATGGCAACTTCTATTTTTTCATATATGGTATTTAGTTCCATATTTTTGAACAAGGTATCCTGTATTTTTGAACTGATAAAATTGGTAAACGGTGTATTAATAGCTCTAATAACAGTAATTACAGCAAGAATCAAAACTGATGCAAATACCTGTTTAATTATCTTTTCCACAAAAGTGCTTTTAACAGCTTTAATACTTTTTCTTCTTCTCAGACTATGTACACTTTGACGTGGGTACCTGGGTCTGACTATGATATCATCCACTTTACCACATCCTTTGTTTTGCTCTTTATCAGTTATCCTTAATAAAGCAATAAATTTGGTACTTGTTAATCATTGGTATAAAAAGTGTAATCCCTATTAAATTATATTTTTGTTCCGGGAGATTTATTACAGAATAGAACATGCTGCTACTACAGATAAAGTAGTATATAAATTGACATGAAGAATTCAAGGTACAACTTTATAAAAAAAGACGCCATTTAATGGCGTCCTATGTTACACTAAAGCATTATTCTCAACTGTTGGCGGGATTCACCAGTTCCCTCCACGAGAGGTCTCCCCTCTCGACTCCTTTTATCAAAACCTCTGCAGTAGCAATATTTGTTGCAAATGGAATATTATAAGTATCACATAAGTTTAATAAAGAATTAATTTCCGAATCGTATTCTCGGGATGAAGCGGAATCCCTTAGAAATATCACAAGGTCAATTTCATTTAAGGCGATTCTTGCGCCAATTTGTTGCACGCCGCCTAATGTTCCTGGAGAATATACATGAATATTCAGTCCTGTCGCTTCGGAAATGAAAACTCCCGTTCCTCCGGTAGCAAATAAGTTATGGTTTTGCAAAATTTGTTTATAAGCTATGCAAAAATCAGCCATTAACTCTTTTTTCTTGTCATGGGCTATTAAAGCTATATTCATTATCTACCACTACTCTTAACATTTTTAATTGGTATGTTTGCGACAAGAGCAGGTACAACTCCGCTTCCATCATCACTCTTTGTTCTTGTCAACTGAATGTCAAGAGAATCCTCATCTATTTCCATATAATTGGTTATAACCTTGATTATTTCACTCTTTACCATCTCCAAAAATTGGGGGGATACATTAGCTCTGTCATGAATTAATACCAGCTTTAATCTCTCTTTTGCAACGTCTTTTGAATTTTTTGTCTTTTTAAATAACTTTGACAAATCAAGTATCATTTTTATCCCCCTCTTTAAGAAGTTTTAAGACCTAATAATTTTTTAAGTTTATGCACAAACCCTGCATCAGCTTCAAGATCCAGCAATGGTACATTTTCACCGGTTATTCTCCTTGCGATATTTCTAAATGCCTGTCCTGCAACCGACTTGCTGTCTGTTATAGCCGGTTCGCCTCTATTAGTTGAAATCACAATCTTTTCGTCATCGGGAACAACGCCTAAAAGGTCTACAGCCAGAATATCTATAATATCATCTATACTCATCATGTCTCCGCGCTTTACCATATCCATCCGTACCCTGTTAACAAGCAGCTTCGGATTTCTGAGCTCATTGGCCTCCAGAAGGCCTATAATTCTGTCTGCATCCCTTACTGCAGATACCTCAGGTGTTGTTACAACAATTGCTCTGTCAGCTCCGGCAATAGCATTTTTAAATCCCTGCTCAATCCCTGCGGGGCAATCAATCAGTATATAATCATATTCTTCTCTCAATTCATTGCACAACTGAATCATTTGATGAGGATTAATTGCGTTTTTATCCCTTGTTTGTGCGGCAGGAAGAAGAAATAGTCCTTCAAAACGCTTATCCTTTATCAAAGCTTGCTTCGTCCTGCAAAAACCTTCTACAACGTCAACTATATCATATACAATCCTGTTTTCCAACCCAAGAACTACATCAAGATTTCTCAACCCGATATCTGTATCAATTAAAACCACCTTTTTCCCCATAAGAGCAAGGCCTGTCCCTATGTTAGCAACTGTAGTGGTCTTGCCTACTCCTCCTTTGCCTGAGGTTATAACTATGACTTCACCCATCTATTCTTCCCCCTTGTGCGCCAAAAAACTTATAAGTAAAATATATATTTCTTTTAATTATTTGTCAATTAATTTGTCAATCACTTAAGCAGCGGCAGAAACCGCTCAATATATACAGTATCATCTTTTACGTAAGCTATTTCAGGAATATATGTACTCTTGTTTTCCTTTTCATCAGGCGAACGGGTAATGATATCTGCTATCCTGAGCTGTGTAGGCTCAAGATTCAAAGCTGCGACAATAGCTTCCCTGTTTCCGTCGGCACCTGCGTGGACCACGCCCCTTAAAGATCCCATAACAATAACATTTCCGGTTGCCTCTATTTCTCCGCCAGGATTTACATCACCCAGGACAACAAGGTTTCCGTCATAGCTGATTAGTTGTCCTGAACGGACAGTACCCCTGTAAAATTTAGTCTGTCCTTCTTTAATTCCATTAAAATAGGAGAACTTCTTTAAAGAAAACTTTTTGCTGGTTTGTGCATTATTATCACTATGTGTTTTATGAATCTCCTGGATATCGTATTTGAAACTTTTAATTTCAGCTCCGGTCTTGCTAGCCATAAGCTCACGTATTTTATCTTCCTCATGGGCAGATAGCTTCTTGCCGCGGTATTTCACTATAATTGAAGCATCTTTAAAAAATTTTCCTGCAGAAGCCATTTTTTTGTCAATCTGGTCATAAATATCCTGAAAATCATCATCCTCTTTCAATATTAAAATCAAACCATTAATAGTAGCTTTAAATGTAACATCAGCTTTGCCCATACAAAACCCCCGCCATTTAACTTAATTTATCTTGTAAATATTACATCATCCGTAACTACCTTATCGTCAAAACCGGTTTTTTTGTTTAAACCAAAATATTCCGCCAATATGTCCCTTGCCACAGGAGCAGTATAAGAACCCCATACTCCCTTTTCTATAACTACCGCAACGGCAATCTGCGGATTATCGGCCGGAGCATAACAGACAAACAATGCATTAGATGATTGTGTTGCTTCCCGTCCTGTCTCAGCGGTACCGGTCTTTCCTGCAACTTCAAATGGAAAATCCTTGAAGACATCCTTGGCAGTTCCGTCTATAGATGTCGTAACCGCAACCATGCCAGCCTTTACTGCAGCGATAGTCTCAGGTTTTACCGGAATCTGTTCATATTCAGGTTCCTTTTCTATAACTATTGAGCCATCATGTTTTAATACTTTTTTTATGATGTGAGGCTTAAAACGCTTTCCCCCGTTTGCCAGGGTGCTTATATAATTGGCCAACTGAAGAGGAGTATAGTTGTTATAAAGCTGGCCTATAGCTGATTGAGCCGTATCGGCAGGTCTCCATACATCATTGAATGTAGCCATTTTATATTCCTTACTGGCAATTATTCCCTTACTTTCACCGCCCAGGTCAATTCCGGTATAATCCCCAAGTCCAAAATACCTTGCCCATTTTTCAATCTTGTCAATAGTCGTTGATATCCCCAGCTTGTGGAAATAGATATTGCACGAAGTTTCAAGGGCTCTTGTCAGAGTAAGGTTTCCATGTCCGCTCACGGGATATTCAAGACATCTGAATATCTTGCCGTCCACATCAAAGGAACCGCCACAGTTAATAATGTTATTTGTGGGAGAAATTACGCCTTCTTCAAGTCCGGCAATAGCTATTAACGGCTTGAATGTCGAACCCGGTGCATATTTTCCTTGTATTGCCCTGTTTAGCTGCGGCGAGTTGCTGTCAGTGTTCAATGCCTTTATTATTTGCTGAGCTTCCTTATTGTCAGGCCCTTCAAGGTAAACAGCCGGGTCATATGTGGGGTAGTTTGCCATTACCAGTATCTCTCCAGTGTTTACGTCAATTGCCACAACTGAACCGGCATTGGCGTCACCGAAATTTTTATTGCCGCCTTTTTGCCTTATTTCATTTATTGTTCTTTCCAAAGATTCTGTTGCTACCTTTTGGAGGTTCATGTCAATGGTAAGGACGACATCATACCCGGGTATGGCAGGAACTCCGTTCAAGCCTTCTGAAAGCACCACACCATTATTTACATCTATCCTCTTATGCCCGTCTTTCCCCCTAAGATAACGTTCAGCCTCCAGTTCTATCCCTGTCTGCCCGACGATATCGTTTCTGCTATAACCCTCATCTTTCCATTTTTCATACTGTTCTTCAGTTATAGGCCTTACATAGCCAAGCACATGTGCCACGTAATAGGCGTCTATATACTGTCTTACAGGCTCGATATCAGTTGAAATTCCCGGCAGCATATGGCCCTTTTCTTCAACCTCGGCTACTGTTTCACGGCTCACATCCTTGGCAATACATAACGAATTGCCGGTATCAAATCTCCATTGGTCAAGCAGTATCTCATACCTTATTGTCATTATTTTATATGCTTCTTCATCCGTATACTTTTCATCGATCTTGAATTTTTTGTCCTTCATGTACTCAAAAACTTCCCTGGGAGATTCCATTACCTCCGTATCCTTTATTCCCAGTTTGGATACTTGCCAGTTTCTTATGCTTTTTTCAGACTGGCCGTTAAAAGTAATTGGATTGAAAGTCAAATATTTACTCAGGCTGTTGTTATATGAATCTCCGTTTTTTTCAAAAATATTTACAAGGTTTAGCAACATTTCATTAAACTCATCATTGCTGATATCAGTCTTGACGATGTGAACTGTAAACCCCTGACGGTTAACCGCTATAGGAACCATATTCCTGTCGGTAATTTTGCCTCTTGGGGCAACAACCTTTCTCTCCTTGAGCGCAGTATAACGCGAATCCTCATAATATTTATTGCCGTTTACTATCTGAAGTTTCACCAATTGAAACACAATTACAGCCGTAAAAAATATAAAGAACACACACAGCAAAAAATACCTGTCTTTCAATTTTTCCTTCATTTCCCAGCACCTTGCCTCAAATCCTAAATTTTTTCAGTATTTTCTGGAGGCCTTGTCCAGCTTTTCAAACTTGATACTGAACTTCCTGACAATTATAAATATAAAAACAGATATAACACTGTTATATACCGCCTCAGGCAGAATCACTCCTCTTACAGCATACAGAAAATATCCTTGTCCATTAATTATTGAGTTAAATGAGTTTAAAAAATATACAACGGCTTCATAGAGTATAGTTGATACAAATGTAAAAAATACAATAATCAACAGGTTATCCCTATAAAGCCTCTTATTTACAGAACCAACAGCAAGTCCAAGATATAAGCCCAGAAGCGCATAAAACCCTATAAGCTTGCCGGATACTATATCTTGTGACAAACCTGCAAAAAAACCCACAACAGCCCCCTCAACATTCCCCTGAAGAAATGCGACTGCTACAACAAAAACCAGAAGCAGATTGGGCTTAACATTCAAAACCCTAATATAATCCAAAACCGTCGACTGCAAAGTAATTATAAAAAAAATGCATATAGTATAAACAATAACTTTATGCCTCATTCTTCCACACTACCACTTCTGCCGACATTGACTTTGTTCTTCAACACAAACACTTCTTCAAGCCTTTTAAAGTCTGCAGCCGGCTCAATAATTGCATACCTGTCAAGTTCATTGCTTGTTTTGTTTATCTGTACAACTTTGCCTATAATTATGCCTTTAGGGTAAATGCCGCCAAGACCCGATGTTTCCACAATATCCCCCACTTCAACTTCAACATCGACCGGTATGTAATCCATACGGCATAATCCCTCTTCTTTCAAAGCCATATCCCCCCTGACAACTACATGGCCTCCGGTTCTCGCAATCCACCCTGCAACTGAGCTGTTTTCCTCTATTATTGTTATTACTTTGGAAGAAGTTATATCAGTTATCATTATTCTGCCTACAAGCCCTTTGCTGCTTGTTATTACGGGAAAATCAACGTCTATTCCGTCCTTGTTTCCAACATCAATCCTAAAAATATTGGACCAGTTTCCTGCATCCCTGGAAATTATATTTGCGCCAATAATTTCATAGTCCTCAAATATATCTTTAAGCTTTAAAGCTTCTCTAAGTTCCTTGATTTTTTCCCTGTAACCTATCAATTCCCTGTTTTCCTGTTCGAGGTTATGTACTTTGAGCCTTAACTCCTCGTTTTCCTGTTTTACCGCCTCTATATCTCTAAAAAATGAAAGGGCTTCGTCAATCTTCTGTCCTGCAAATGTAAAAAACTTCTGTATTGGAGAAAGAGGGACACTTAATATATTGTTAATCCAGTTGAGCTTGCTGTCCCGGCTTGAAGTCGCAACAATGAATACAAAAATCAACAACGTAATTAGTATAAGCAAAAATATTCTATTTTTAGAAAGGCGAGACAAGCTACTATTCTCCCTTCTACTTTAACTTTTTAGGAGAAATCAGCACCTTCTTTAATGTTTCAATTTCCTCCAACACTTTACCCGTTCCTTTTGCAACACAATCCAGAGGGTTTTCAGCAATATAAACAGGCATCCCTGTTTCTTCATTTATCAACTTGTCCAGTCCGTCGAGAAGCGCTCCACCCCCGGTAAGCATAATGCCCCTGTCCATTATATCTGCTGCCAGTTCAGGCGGCGTCTTTTCAAGTGTAAATTTTATTGAGTCGATTATAGCATTAATTGGCTCTTTTAACGCTTCAACAACTTCAGACGATGTAATTGTAATATTCTTAGGAAGCCCTGTCACGAGGTCCCGACCCCTTATTTCAATTGACACCTCTTTAGGTTTCGGGTATGCGGCGCCAATAGTCATTTTGATTTCCTCTGCAGTCCTTTCTCCTATCATTAAATTATATTCCTTTTTTACATAATGCACAATAGATTCATCAAACTCATCTCCGGCCACCCTTAAAGATTTGCTTGTAACAATGCCGCCAAGAGAAATTACCGCAACCTCGCTTGTGCCTCCTCCGATGTCAACAACCATGCTGCCTGAAGGCTCTTCTACAGGAAGATTAGATCCAATGGCGGCGGCCATCGGTTCTTCTATTAAGTATACCTCTTTTGCTCCGGCTTGCAGGGTCGCTTCCTCTACCGCCCTCTTCTCAACTTCTGTCACACCCGATGGTACGCTAACCACTACTCTTGGTTTTGAAAAAACACCTCTTGAGATAGCTTTTTTGATAAAATATTTAAGCATAATTTGCGTAGTGTCAAAATCAGCAATAACACCATCCCTCATAGGCCTTATAGCCACAATATCGCCGGGAGTCCTTCCTATCATGTTTTTAGCTTCGTCGCCAACAGCCAAAATGCTGTTTGTTTTTTTATTTATTGCTACAACTGAAGGTTCTCTTAAAATTATTCCTTTCCCTTTGACATGAATCAATGTATTAGCCGTTCCGAGGTCAATTCCTATATCTCGTGCAAATAAACCCATAATTCTTATATCCTCCTATATGAACTTTTATTTACTTACAAAATTGTTACAATATTTTTACGTCAAAACTTTCCAAAAGTTTGGCAAGCTTCACAAGAGGCAGTCCCACAACATTGAAATAACAGCCTTCCATTCTTTCAACCAGGACTGCGCCAATCCCCTGTACACCGTATGCACCTGCTTTATCCATAGGTTCACCGGTTTTAATATATGAATTAATAATCTCGTCTGAAAGATTTCTAAATTTCACACGAGTTTTTTCGTAATCTACTATATATTTCATATCTTGAGCATTAACAACCGCAACACCTGTCATCACCTCATGCCATTCTCCCTGCAGCCTTTTCAACATTTCAAATGCGTGAGCTTCATTTTTTGGTTTTCCCATGATACCATCCTTGACTACTATGGTATCAGCTCCTATCACAAGAGTATTTTCCCCATTTTGAGCGCAATTTAACTTGCCAGCTACATCAACAGCCTTTTTGTAGGCAAGCTGCTGTACCATTTCTTCAGGCTTGGTTATCATATCTATTTGTTCACCGACACTAGAAGGGAAAATTTCAAATTCCAGTTTTATTTGTTTTAACAGTTCAACCCTTCTGGGAGATGCAGAGGCTAATACTATTTTTTTCATAATCACCTCCATTGTAACTCACACAGTTTGTTTCTTACTTTTTTTAGCTGTTACACCTATTATAACCACTTGGTTTACAGTTATCAACAAATACAGAACTGCTGTACCAAAAATTGATTTATACTTACATTATTATATTACATAAATAAATCCAATTAAATGGCAACTTAATCCAATCCCAATACCCGTCAGTTCAATTCAGTCCTGTCATCCCGGGAATACCGGTTTTCCTCCTTATCTACATCCGTATTTTTCATTTTCATTACAATTTCACCTATCATATCAATAAGCTTGCTCATATTTACAATACTTAAATCATTTAAATCATAATTATTAAACCCTGCTTCCCGTAAAATCTCCTTTATTACAGCTTCGTTTTCCGGATCCAGTCCGTAATTTCTGATTTTAGCCTTCAAATAGTTGATCTGCCTTTCAGTTGCTTTTTTCTCAGAACGCAATGTTCTGTTTATTCCTGTATCTTCTTTTAAAATAGCCGCCTGCACGCTGTTAAATTCTTCATCCAACATTTTTGCCTCTTCCGGATAAAGCCAATCATTTTCACCCATAAGTTTTCTTATAACTCTGTCGCAACCCCCTGTTATTGTCTTTTCAAGGCCGAATTCCTTATCATTGATAAGTAATTTCCCAATATCAAACATTTCTTTATCAGACAATATAAATTGGAAATCATCTTCTTCGGAAACCTCGCTTCCCTCTGCAGGTTTTTTTTCGGTCTCTCTTTTACTGTTTTTTTCTTCGATTTTATCAGCTATATATTTCTGAAACCTGTTATAGTAATCAATCTGTTTTCCGTCAACCATAACCTGTCCGTTTTTTATATCCCGGCCTTTCACCTTTACAATGTAAGCAGGCAGTTCTATTGTTCCGATTCCAGGAAAATCAACTTTGTTTTCCTTTACTAGTTTTATCTCTATTTCTTCTATAGAAATACCTTTCTCCTTGGCCTTCTTAAACAATCCTTCAGCTTTCAGCCTAAGTTCCCCGCTAACACCTTTATAGAAATCCTTTTCAGGATTATATACAACCTCGTTTACTCTGAGTTGGTCGTCCATTTCATTTTTACTGATAGAAGTAGTAGTCCTGTCATCCATTAAAATCCAGCTCCTTTGCTTATTATAATATTTATTGATACTTTATATATATTATTTGACAAACAAAAAGCTTGTATTTAAAATGACTTATAATTCTTATACCCAGGTTTTGTTACATAACCCTTTTTTTCGTAATTGGCTTACCGCATAAGCTTTCTTTATCATCACCGAAAGGATTATTTCTTCCTTTTAAAAGCATTTATTTTACTTCGAAGCATTGAGATGCGCAGTTATAGGGTTTGTAGGAGGATTATGTAAATTTTTGTAGAATAAAATTATTGTAAACTTTAAAAAATTAAGCCAAAGGGATGAAAAATGATCAGCCAGCAGTTAAAAACATTTAGGAAAATATACGTTTTTTTGATTGCATTTAGTACGCTGCCTTTATTGATTGCTTCCAGTCATTGCATTAATTCTTTAGTGTTCCCTGAACTGCTGTTTTGGGCAATTTTACAAGTGGCATCAGATTTAAAACCCATTCTCCTGCTAAAAGACAAGGAGATTAGTGAAATAACCGTGTCCTTCGTAGTTCAAATCTCAGCAATCATGCTTCTTGGAGCATGCAAAACGATTTGGATTGTAATAGTTTCGACCCTGGTAGTTGGATTCGCATTAAAAAAGTCTTTTTATAAAACAGTCTTCAACTCAGGAGTATGTGCCCTGTCACTGCTTATTTCCGGTAACCTTTTCAAGCTGTTAAAAATGTCGCCGGAAAATGTGACCTTGGACATAATTCCGGATATGCCGGCCATTATAGTTGCTGCCACCTCATATCTGCTATTGAAAACATTTTTTATATCTGTTGTAGTTTCCCTATCTTCCGGCAACCGGTTTGTCAGTGTGTTTTTTAGCGATTTTAATACACTTACATATTATTTTTGCACTCTCACGCCTATAAGCATGGTTATAACCATTTTGCACGATCCAAACAGACCGTATATTATACTTATAATGGTTCCTCCGGTTATAATGGCTGATCAGGCCCTTAGAAGATATTACAGCTTACACCGTGAAACGCAGGAGACTTTAAGGGTCCTTGCCGATATAATAGACGAGCGGGATAAATATACTTATAATCATTCCATACGTGTTGCCAATTACACAAGAAAAATAGCCGAAGCACTCAAACTTCCGCTTGACGTAATAAATGAAATAGAAATCGCAGCACGGGTACATGACCTTGGGAAGATTAATATAGATGACAGTGTTTTAAGAAAAAACGGAAAACTGACAGATGAAGAATATGAAAAAATCAAAAAACATCCTGAAGTCGCTTACCGGGTGCTAAAAAACCTTAAAAATTACAAGAACGTCGCCAAGTATGTCTTATACCACCATGTACATATGGACGGAGGCGGTTATCCCAAAAGAAAAACCAATATTCCTTTGCCTCTTGGAGCAAGAATACTTGCTGTGGCTGACAGCTATGATGCCATGACTACTGACAGGCCATACAGAAAAGCGCTTTCTCAACATTCTGCTGTTGAAGAACTTAAAAGGTGTTCAGGAGCTCAATTCGATCCTCGAGTGGTAAACGCTTTTATAAATGTGCTAAAAGAAGAGTATGATTATGAAGAACAAGAACAGGAAATAGATGAAAGCAAATATAGAAAAAATACATTCCTCATTAAAGAAAACTAAGTGAACCAATGGGATGGTCCACTTAACCGGTCATACATTTCCTCTCCTGCCTCTATAAATAATCAAGATGCCGATAACGACCAGAAGAAATGGGAAAACCACTTTAAAATCAAGCCAATTAAACACCTCTTTAAGAAAGAGCAGCAACCCTATTATTACCAATATCGCTCCTACTACGTTTCTTGTCCTCTCCGGGTCACCTTTTGGCTGATGTCTCCATTCATCCGAGTCCTTGTCGTAAAAACTGCCGCTCTGGTCTCCTTCAAAACTTCCCTGGTAACGCCCTGAATCAAACGAACCTTCAATATCTTCAGGCATAATTATTGCGGCAACTATATATGCAACAAGACCTGCTCCTGAAATTGCAAAAACAGCCCAAATAATCCGCACTATTGTCGGGTCAATATTGAAAAATTCCGCAAATCCGCCACATACACCTGCAATCATTTTGTTTCTTCTTGAACGGCGCAGTTGCTTATCCATACGGCATTCCTCTCTCCAGTTTTTAATTTTTGTATTTTTCTTTCGTATAATATTACGGATATTATTTAACAATGTCTCATAATTTTGAACAAAATTTTAAACATCCACAACCTTTTCCATATCATACACCGGCTTAATTTCTTTTCCGGGTGGTACAATAAGATACTCATCTTCGTTCCACTCACCCATAACCATGTTATTTATAAGCCTCATATCACCTTCTATTATACGAAGGCTTTTACCTTCACTTTCCGCCATTTGCCGAAACTTATCAATATACCCAAGATGTGAAGTTTCAGGTGTATTTATATATATAAGCTCATTGCTGTTGAAATCAGGATGAAGGGTCTCCCATATATAAATGGCATTTTCTTCGCCGTATTGCTCAACCAAATCTTCAAATTCCCTGTCAAGGCCTAATAATTTACCTGTATCAGTGTCTCTGATGTATGAATCGCCGCGCTCCATATATCCTGCAGAGCTCCATTCAGCGCTTAAATTGTTGCCAAAATGTTCAATAAATTTGCTCCTGCTGCCAAGAAATATAGTGCAGCAGTCATGCGCTCTCGGTATAACAAGCGGTATTGACCTGGCTTTAAGTCCGGCTGTCGCATTTCCGCATAATCCAAACCCCAGAAGAATATAATCATAGTCTGCGGCCTTATCCGCAGCGTCAATTTTCTCCTGTATCAAATTTCTTAAGTAATCAGGTTTTTCATGGGCCCCTTTTGGGGTGAATTCAGGATCCACAATGTGAGGTGACCTTGCAATTGCAATACATGCTTCACGGGTAAAAACTTCACAACAAATAAACTTGAATTTCATCCTTAATGTCCTCCAGATCTGTTTCGCATTTTATTCATATACTTAATCTTGAATACATCAGGAAGCATTGTCAAGAGTTTTTTTAGAAGAAATTGATTCATTCTTTGTCAATAATAAAAAAGAGGCTTTGACAAGCCCCTTTGCTCATTAACTTATAATATTCAGCACGTACACTTTATGCCAGTGTTATTTCTTCGATTTTTTCTTTGCCGTCCGTCTTTTTAAAATCCTTATCAATGTTTACACCAAGTACATTTACATTAACCTCTACAACCGTAAGCCCGGTCATGTCCTCTACTACTTCCCTTACCCTGCTTTGAATGTCTTTAGCTACTATATGTATTTTGCTTCCGTATTCAACTACAATTGAAAGGTCGATTATTACTTCCTTTTCACCCATTTCGACCTTTACACCTTTTCCGAGGTTTTTTCTGCCAAGCATACTTGCAATTCCGTCAGCTATCCCGCCGCTTAGCGATGCTACACCGTCTACCTCAGAAGCCGCAATCCCCGCAATCGTTGCGATTACTTCTTCAGATATTTTGATTTTATCTTCTCTGGCAACTTTCTTTACCACTTCAGTCATAATGATACCTCCTTTTGTATATTATACCATATCAGGAGCATAAGTAAAACATTAGGGTTAAATTATAATGGTTAATCCAATATTAATAATGGTTTTCAATTTTATAACCGGTGCTTTATGCCTTATATACGGCGTTAACTCTCTGAGCAAAGGCCTTGAAAACATGAACATCAAAATTATTCGACGTACAATAACCAGGTTTTCAGATAATGTATTCAAGTCCTTTGCTGCAGGAACTGTGGTCACAGCATTGGTTCAAAGCAGCGCGGTTGTCACGGCAATAACGGTTGGGCTCGTTAATTCCGGCCTGATGCAACTTCCCCAAGCAGTTGGCATAATATACGGCGCAAATATCGGGACAACGGTAACAGCCCAGTTGATTTCCTTTAAACTTACAGACCTTGCTATACCCATACTTATTATTGGACTTATAATCAGGTTCATTCCGGGAAATAAGGCTTTGAAAAATCTTGGCATGGTAATCTCCGGCCTGGGGTTTATGTTTGGCGGCATTAAAGTGTTGAATTCCGGAGTTCTGTACATAAAACAAAGCAAATTTGTGTATGATTTGTTTAAAAACTACGGCAACAACCCGTTTCTCGGGCTGGTCATAGGCACAATAACAACCATGATGATACAAAGCAGTACTGCAACGGTGGGCCTTACAATTGTTTTGTTCAATTCGCATATGATAAGCCTTAATGGAGCTCTCGGCCTTATTTTGGGAGACAATATCGGTACCTGCATAACAGCTCAACTTGCCAGCATCGGCACAGGCATAAAGGCTCGCCGTGCGGCATGGGCACACACCTTGTACAATATAATAGGCGCATTCCTTGCCATGTCGTTTTTAAATCCTTTTTCAAAACTGATAACGTTTATTACCGGTATATTAGGGCAGGACCATACAAGGCTCATTGCAAATGCACATACTGTTTTTAATCTGCTGAGCGCGTTGGTGTTCCTTCCATTTACAAAATACTACGTCAAGTTTATAGAGTGGATAGTGCCTGACAGGAGCACAAAGCGTCCTAAAGCTTTTTTAAAGTTTCAATAGCGTCATAATATCCAAGCTCAAGATTTCTTCTTGCCCTTTCACAGGTAAAATCCAGCATGGGACCAAGGCTTTCAGAGGGAGCGATCTGGACAATGTTCAATTCGCTCGTATCAACCCTGCGCTTCCTGCCGGGGGCTAATGTTCTGATAACAATTATATTCTTACATCCCTTATCTTTGGCAAGATTAATAGGAAGGGAATTATAAAAGCCCCCGTCAAGAAATATCCTCCCGTCTATTGTATAGCGCTTAAAGCCCGGAAGGCTGGCGCTTGCTATTAAATAATCAATAAGTTTGCCTTTTGGAATGTCTTCCTTGTAAATCTCAAGAGCTTTCCTGCTTGATAAGTCAATAGTAACTATTCCGAAATCTGTTTTTGACCTACGGATTTTGTCTTCATCAATTGCGTTTCTTACAATATTTATAAGAGGAGAAATATCAAGCCCTTTTTCCAGTATTATCTTTTTCAGTCTCCTTATCCTGTTGCTGAAATGATCAAGTTTACTGTTGTTTTTACTAAGTTCCTCGGCTTCTTCATCGGTTAGTTTAATTACCTTGGAAGGATTCAGGTTGTACCAGATGTCGTATGCTTTTTCTATGTCGTTCTGTACCAATATGGCTCCATTCAGGGCACCAACCGAAGTTCCGGCAATACAGGAAAATTCAAAGCCCTTTTCATATAACGCCCTGCATGCTCCGATTTCATATGCCCCTCTGCCTCCTCCGCCTTCCAAAACAAGTCCGTACATAAAGCTCCTCCGCATATCAAGAACCTTTATCAGCATTATTTGTTTATTTTCATTCATTATTTAATTATATATCAAAACCATAAACTCCAAAAAGGATTTCTCGCGCGTTTGTAGTTTTTATAAATCTTTTTGATCGTTCAAATTACGGCGTTTCCCCTTAAATCTGTCAAGTATGCTGATTTTACCTTTTAAATAAAAATATCCGATTATTGAAAAGGTAAGTGCTCCCAGAGCATCGACAATCAGATCCCCCATAGTATCTACAAGTCCTGATTTCTGCATGTTCAACCCAAATATGGAATCCATGGCAAATTCATAAATCTCCCACAAAGTGCCTATTGCAAGCGCAAAACAAAAAGAAAATATTGATACGAAAACAGGACTTAAACTAATAGATATTCTTTCGTTTTTATTCAGGATATCCACCAGTGAAAAACCAACTGCTCCGATAATCAATCCGGAAAAAGTATGGAGAAAAATGTCCCACCACCAAACTTTAGTGAAGTAGGACTTAATTTCTCCTAAATATAATGCTGCAAATATGAATATTACTACAATTATTTCAAATTCGCTTGGAAAATCTATGCTTAGTTTTTTCTCTATTATTGTGGGCAAAAACATAATTAAAAGGGTTAGAACTGACATTCCCAGGTTCGTCCAGTCACCGTTGAATGCTGCAAATACCCCGGCAAGAACTACGAGAGCCCTGAAAAAAATAAAAAGGTAAAGCTTAACCCTGTCAATCCTGCTCAAAACAACATTCCCCCTAATATTAAATTACTAAACTGCCTGAAACAAAACAAATATTAATCATTTTTGTTCCTCGGGTTTAGGCAAAGGAATACTCCATTTGCGAAGGAATATCTCTAAAAAAACTGCTCCCACCGATAAATTCTCTTAATATTGAATTTAAAGGTATTTCATTTGGTTCAATAGGCAAAAAATAGTTTAGAAATTCAAGCAACCTTTTTGCTTCCGAATACTCCGGCAAAGACTTGTCTATCTCCTCCAAAAGCGGCTCCGCAAACGGCTTTAGTACGCCCAGTTCATATACAAGGGCGGAATTGAACATCACATCCGCCTCTTCCTGGAACGGAAAAATATAGCGTTTCTCTCCCCTTCTTACCGAAGGCCATCTCTTGATCGTATTCAGAGCATTGCAGCCCCTGAATTTATAGTCTCTTACTATTCTTCTTATTATCCTGGTATCGGTTGTGGGTATCCTGTTATGGTCATCAATATTCATTGACGTAAGGGCGCTGATGTATATTTTAAACTTATTCTCCCTCGGAATAGCAGCCGTCAGTTTTTCATTAAGCCCATGTATGCCTTCTATAATCAACACATGATCATCGCTGATTCTGAGCTTTCTCCCTGTTTTTTCCCTACAGCCTTTTGTAAAGTTGTATATTGGTATTTCCACTTCACGAAGGTTTATCAGTTCATTAAGATGATAATTAAACAACTCTATATCTATTGCATCAATCGATTCAAAATCCAATTCTCCATCCTCATCCCTGGGTGTTTTGTCCCTGTCTACAAAATAGTCGTCAAGTGAAATTGTAACCGGCTTTATCCCGTTAACCCTAAGCTGTATTGCAAGTCTCTGGGCAAAAGTCGTTTTCCCGGACGAAGACGGTCCCGATATCAAAATGACTTTTTTCCTGTGTTCACAGCCATTTATCATGTCCGCTATCTGTGCAATCTTTTTCTCATGCAGCGCTTCGGATATTTTTATTATTTCGCCAACCTTGCCTTCCTTAACTATATCATTTAATGCCCCGACGTTCTCGATACCAAGTATGCGGTTCCATTTCTTGAATTCGTTAAAAATTGTGAATAATTTCTTCTGTTCACTAAATTCAGGAATAACATGAGGATTTGTCTTTTCAGGGTACTGCAAAATCAATCCCGGAGGATAGTATACAAGGTCAAACAGCTTTACATAGCCAGTGTCAGGAGCCATATATCCATAAAAATAATCATCATACCCATCACAGCTGTAAATCGTAACATATGGCTTCATTCTGTGCTCTACGGCGCGGTACCTGTCCATTCTTCCGCTTTTCATAAAGATGTCTTTTGCTTCTTCAATAGACAATTCGCGTTTTTCAAACGGAAGCTTTGCATCGACAATCTGTCGCATCCTTTCTTTAACAAGGTTAACTTCATCAGCCGTGAGCTCCTTTTCTCCAATAACCTCACAATACATGCCCTTGCTGATGGAATGATTTATTACGACCTTTCTGTCAGGGAACAGATCATTTACAGCTTTTATTAAAATAAAGTAAAGGCTCCTCCGGTATATGCGTATTCCGTCGCTGTGAGTCATGTCAATAAACTCCAGCTTAGAGTCTTCATCCAGCTTGTAGGTTAGCTCTTTTATCTCATTATTTACTTTGCAGGCCATGATTGTGGAAGCATATTTATCCTGGTACTCTTTGCTCAGTTCAAGTAAAGAAATACCTGAAGGATAACTTTTTACAGTCCCGTCTGCAAAAGACACATTGATTGTTTTAACATCATTTTTATTCATTAACCTGACCCCTTGCTAAAAAATTTTTATGTAGCAAGTTTATGCGAAAAACCACTAATGCACTTTATATATTAAACTTATACAGTTATTTATATTATTATATTACTATAAAACTCATGTTTAGTGCAAATTCCAAATATAACTTATCCGTTGACATGATACCGGTCTTTAATATAAGATACTTATGTTTGATTAAAACAAAGCGGTTAATTAATTTGTTTATTGGAAACGGGAAGGAATTCAGCAATGCAAGACATTAAAAATATAATCAGCAACGAAGTCAGAAGAAGAAAAACATTTGCAATAATATCGCACCCTGATGCAGGTAAAACCACAATAACAGAAAAACTTTTATTATACGGAGGGGCAATCAGGCTGGCAGGCGCCGTAAGGGCCAGAAAAGCAAACAAATACGCCGTTTCGGACTGGATGGAAATAGAGAAGCAAAGAGGTATATCCGTTACCTCAAGTGTTCTCCAGTTCCAATATAACGGTTACTGCATCAATATTCTCGACACCCCGGGCCATCAGGATTTCAGTGAAGACACTTACAGGACGTTGATGGCAGCGGACAGCGCGGTAATGCTTATTGACGGTGCAAAAGGCGTTGAGGAACAGACAATAAAGCTTTTCCACATATGCAAAATGAGGGGAATACCCATATTCACCTTTATTAATAAAATGGACCGGGCCAGTAAAGACCCTTTTGAATTGATGGAAGAAATCGAAAAGGTGCTTGGCATACGCTCATATCCTATGAACTGGCCAATAGGAACCGATGGTGATTTCAAGGGCGTCTACAACAGGAAACTCGCGCAGGTTGAACTCTTTGCCGGGGGAAACCATGGCCAGACCATCGTATCTTCAACTGTCGGCAAGGTAGATGATCCGGCATTTGCAAAGGTTCTTGGAGAACATTATCACAAAAGGCTCTGCGAGGAAATCGAACTTCTCGATGCCGCAGGCGACAGCTTTGACAGGCAAAGCGTATTGAAGGGCGAACTTACGCCTATATTCTTTGGAAGCGCTATGACCAACTTTGGAGTACAGCCTTTTCTTGAGGAATTCCTCAAGCTTGCCCCTCGTCCGGGCAAACGTACTTCATCGGTGGGCGATGTAGATCCGGAAAGCGAAAAATTTACTGGTTTTGTCTTCAAAATCCAGGCAAATATGAATCCTGCACACAGGGACAGGATAGCGTTTATCAGGATATGTTCGGGACGATTCACCCGCGGAATGGAAGTTTACAACATACGTGATGGCAAGATTGTAAGGCTGTCACAACCCCAGCAGTTTATGGCACAGGAACGTACTATTATTGAGGAGGCATACCCAGGGGATATAATAGGGGTATTTGATCCGGGAATATTCAGAATAGGCGACACGCTTTCTGAAGAAGACCGTGAGCTGAGATTTGAAGGAATACCCACTTTCCCTGCCGAGCATTTTGCAAGAGTTGCTGCAGCGGATTCCATGAAAAGAAAACAGTTTTTGAAAGGCATAACAGAGCTGTCCGAAGAAGGCGCCGTACAGGTGTTCAAACAGATAGATATAGGCATAGAAGCCTTTGTAATAGGCGTTGTGGGAACACTGCAGTTTGAAGTGCTCGAGCACAGGCTTAAGCACGAATACGGTGTTAATATAAGGATGCAGCACCTGCCTTATAAATATGCCCGCTGGATAGGCGAAAGCAATATTGATCCGAGAAAGCTCAACCTTACAAGTTCAACAATGATTGTCCATGATAAAAAAGACCGGTATGTGCTCCTTTTTGAAAATGACTGGTCAATCAACTGGGCGCTTGAAAAAAACAAAGGCCTGACATTGCTTGACATTGCAAATGTCTGAATAAGCTTGCAGTTCATGCCTTGCTGTTTCAAAATGTATTGGTTTGGCAGCCTTTCAGCAATTGGTATGAATAATTGCTGAATATTATCAAATAATACCAAATAATACATTTTGAAATCTATGGGAGGGCATATAAAGATGAAAACGATACGACTTGGGGTAATAGGCACAGGGCTTGCATGGAAAAAGCTTCACTACCCGGCAATAAAGGAAATAATAACATCAGGGGAAATTGGAGAAGCAGTATATTTCATAAGAAATAACATTTCATGTTTTCCATGTAAAATAGCGGATAGGAACGAAGTGGTATACGTTGATGAGCCTCAAAAAGAAGAGTATATCAATTACATCGAGGGAAGAGAAAGGATGCAGCCGTATATACAATAAACAAGGGCGCAATGAATTGCGCCCCTAAACATTTAAAATCATCCTTACCTGTTCTTCCATGGATTCTTTGGTGCACACTGTATTATGCCTTACAGCTTTTTTGTCAAGCCCTTTTAATCCCGGAGGCACATCCATTCCGCTTTCCCTTGAAAGCAATTCAAGCAGTTCAAACTCATCTTTGCCCCTTATGCTGTCTTCACCTAAAATAGCCCTAACTACGCTTTTATTGAACTTAAATGGGCTTGCGGTAGATGCGACAATTGTTTTTGTCACATCGCCCGTTGAAATTACATATTTGTCGTATACATCAATTCCTACAGCGGTATGTGTATCTACCACATAACCGTAATCCTTGTAAATGCACTTAATAGTATCAAGAGTTTCGGCCTCGTTTGAATAACCGCCCCAGAATACAGCGGAAATTTTCCTGTGCGTCTCTGTATCTACAGTATACACGCCTTCATTTTTCAAGCTGTTCATCCAAGTCCTGATCCGCTCGGAGTCGTGGCCGGTAGTTTCATAGAGCAGTCTTTCCAGGTTGCTCGAAATAAGAATGTCCATGGACGGAGATATTGTTTTCTTAAACTCCCTGTTCCTGTCGTAAACTCCTGAACTTATAAAATCAGTTAACACGTTGTTTTCATTTGATGCACATATGAGCCTGTTAACAGGTAAACCCATAGTCATCGCATAATACGCTGCAAGTATGTTGCCGAAATTTCCGGTGGGAACAACAATGTTTACCTTATCGCCTAAGTTTATTTCACCGCTTTTTACAATATCCAGATATGCTGAAAAATAATATATAACCTGTGGAACAAGCCTTCCCCAGTTTATTGAATTAGCCGATGAAAATTTATATCCTTTTTTCATCATGCTATCAATCAATTCTTTATTGGTAAATATGGCTTTAACGCCATTCTGGGCATCATCGAAATTCCCTTCAACGGCGATAGAATAAACATTCCTGCCTTCCTGTGTAATCATCTGCCTCTTCTGGACTTCACTGACACCGTTATTTGGGAAAAACACAATGATTTTCGTGCCTTCCACGTCCCTGAAACCTTCAAGAGCAGCCTTTCCGGTATCACCTGATGTGGCAACAAGTATAACTATTTCATCAGTCTCACCGGTTTTTCTCATCGCTTTTACAAGAAGATGTGGAAGTATTTGCAGAGCCATATCTTTAAATGCGCTTGTAGGGCCGTGCCATAGCTCAAGTACATGTATATTGCCGGTTAACTTGTATACAGGCGCTATTTCCTTGCATCCAAATTTATCCAAGGTATAAGCATTATAAACACATTCTCTTATTTCATCTTCCGTGTAATCGTCCAGGAAAAATTTCAGAATTTCAACCGCTCTTTCATGATAACTTATGTTAATAAAATGCCGCATCCTGTCAATATCAATAGTTACCCGCTCTTCGGGGACAAACAGGCCACCGTCAGGAGCAATTCCCATCTTAATAGCTTCAGCCGATGACAGGCCTTTAAGCCCGCCCCTCGTACTTTCATAAAACATTACAAATCCCCCTAATTAAAACAAATCACCATATAATATTAATAATATACAATGGGGAGAAAGGAAATGCAATATGTTTAAAAAACAACCACAATATACATTTCATTACAATTAAGGTATCTGTGTAAGTTCATAAATTCTTATTTTAGCCCATTTTATATATGAACTTTGCGGATACTGTTCCATAAGTTTTTGATATGTTGCAAGGGCATTTCTGCTGTCATTTAACTGCTGATAGCATTTGCCAAGATAATACAGGACAGCATCCATATGCCTAAAATCTTCCTTGTACATTTGTACTTTATTCAATTTTTTAATAGCTTCCTCATACTGGCGTTTCGTGTTGGCAAGCACTAAACCTTCTTCATATACCTTATTCGCCGCAGCAGGCATAACCTTCTCATATAGCTTGTCAAACCTTTCCTTTTCCTCTCCTTTGAAATCAACTGTTTTCATGAGAATAAGCATATCAGCGGCAGGTTCGTACTCTCTTTTGTCATATAAATCTTCAATTTCATACAGCTTTACGGAAAATTTATAGTATTCCAGGTTTTGACTGACTTTTTCAAAGTTTTCTTCCAAAGCCCGATAATCTTCGCTCAGTTTATTGTAAGCTCTTTCCTGATTCTTTATCTTTTCGTTCAGCTGTCTTATTATTTCTTCACTCGAAGTATCGGGATCAGGCAGGCTTGCATTGCTTCCCTGCATAAAAGCCATATTCAGGATAAACATCAAAACGGCTCCTGCTACAAAACTTAAAGCATATTTCAGCAGGCTAACCCTGTAATTTTTGCCGGTGCCTTTTTCGGACTCTCTTTTTCTTGTTTTCTCTTTAATGCTTCTTCTTTCTCTTTTTTTAGCACGGGAGGATATTGAATCGGTGCCAATATCGCCTTTTATCATTTTAATATAGTTCAATGCCCTAATACTGTTCTTTTCCCCGTCCAAAACCCTTTTAAACAATTCCTCGGCCTTTTCCGTTTCATTGATAAAGCAATAGCAGAGTCCTAAAAGATTCATCGCTTCGTAAAAATCCGGATTCAAAGCTATTGCCTTCTTAAGCTCTATAATGGCGATATCTTCACTGTTAGAACGGATGCTTTCCAAAGCTTGGTTATACAGGGTAATTGAGCTTATAATTTTATCGGGCAAAGTAGGGTCTTTTTCTTTCAAACCTGCAATATTAATGGGCGGATAGTTTGCCAATTCCTGCTTCAGGTCAAGCAATAATTACACCTCCCGCGATAAAAAAATCTTCTTACCTCACCAATATAGTACAGAGATCCGAAGGCACATATCAAATCATCAGAAGTACATTGATCTAAGCTTGTCTCTATTGCTTCTTTTATTGTATCACTAATTAATACGTTATTACAATATCTTTCCATTAGAATAGCCAATTCTTTGGCCGGCAGGGCCCTTTCACTATTTGGAGTAACAGCTATAAACCGTGATGCAATAGAGGAAATTTCCTCAACCATTGCTTTATAATCTTTGTCCTTTAAAACCCCCATAATGAATATTTTTCGCTTGTCAGGGAAATATTCGCTTAGCGCTTTACGCAGAATATGGGCGCCTTGCGGGTTATGTGCGCCGTCCAACAAAAAAAGCGGTTTTCTGCACAAAACTTCTAATCTTCCCGGCCACCTTGTATTTGCAAGTCCCCTTCTAATTGCCATCTCGGTAATATTTAAGCCTTTATCTGCAAGTGCCCTGCAGGCGCTTACTGCAACGGCTGCGTTCTTAATTTGATGAGCACCCAATAAAGATATTTCAAGGGATTTATATTCCCCATAATCAAACACCTGGCCGTCTATGCTGAAATTGGTTAAATATATTTGAGAAAAATCCACAATTTCCAGGTTTGAACGTTTTTCAGCGCAAACCTTCTTTATGACGTTTTCAACCTCTTCGGGCTGAGGGTAGATGACAACATATCCCTGCTCTTTAATAATGCCTGCCTTTTCGAAGGCAATCTTTTCAAGTGTATCTCCAAGCTTGTCCATATGGTCATAATTTATGGTGGTAATTACAGAGACCAGGGAGTTGTCAATAACATTAGTAGAGTCATACCTGCCGCCAAGTCCTACTTCCAGAACTACAATATCGCATGAATTTTCATAAAAATACTGGAAGGCAATTGCTGTAACTATTTCAAACTCTGTTGGATGGTTTTCCCCGTTTTTTACCATCAAGTCAACTTTTTCCTTTACAAAACCGGTTATTCTTGCCAAATCCGGCTCTGAAATCTCGGAACGGTTTATTCTGATTCTTTCGGTAAACCTTTCTATATACGGAGAGGTATATATGCCAACCTTATACCCGGCTTCTATCAATATATTGCTGATAAACGCAACAGTAGAACCTTTTCCGTTTGTACCTGCCACATGTACATATCTGAGCTTTTTATGAGGATTGCCCATCAAATCCAGTAGTCTCTCCATGTTCTTAAGTCCAAGCTTTACGCCAAACTTTATGGTGCCGTGTATATATTTAATAGCCTCGTCATAGTTCATTCGGTTAATATATTCCTCCATAAAATCCAGTCTATTGTCGCTTACAATTTGAAAAAACAATAAAAGCGTTAAATTTTAAGTACTAATTTGCTCCACAGCACTTTTTATACTTTTTACCGCTTCCGCACGGGCATGGTTCGTTGCGTCCGACTTTGCCGCTGCTCCTTAGGACCGGTCTGCCCGGTCCGCTGCCATGGGTCGCCGCGACAGGCTCGGCAACTTTTTTCCTCTCCAGAGCTTTTTCACGGTCTACACGCATTCTTAAAATAATTCGAACTGCATCTTCCTGGATGTTTTTTATCATTTCCTCAAACATTTCAAATCCTTCAAATTTGTATTCAATCACAGGGTCTCTCTGTCCGTATGCGCGCAAACCTATTCCATGCCGCAACTGGTCCATTGCGTCAATATGATCCATCCATTTTTCATCCACGACCCTAAGCAATACAACCCGCTCAACTTCACGCATTAACTCAGGTCCGAATTCACGTTCCTTCGCTTCGTAAGCTTCAACTGCTTCTGACATCAGCCTCTCCTTGAGTTCTTCAGCGGAAATGCCTTTCCTCTCATCTTCGCTCATGTCCAGCGTCTTAATGTTCGGGAAAATCCGGCCAATATAGTTCCTTAAGCCGTCCCAGTCCCAGAAATCGGGATGAGAACTCTCACTGCAATACAATTTAATTACGCTTTCAATGATACCCTCTATCATCTTAATAAATGAATCCTTAAGGTTGGCGCCATTAAGCACTTCCTTTCTCTGGCTGTAAATAACCTCTCTCTGCTTGTTCATAACATCGTCATACTGGAGTACATGTCTTCTTATATCAAAGTTCTTGCCTTCCACTCTCTTTTGTGCATTCTCAATGGCATTGGTGAGCATCTTATTCTCAATAGGCTGGTCTTCTTCAAGTCCAAGGGCGTCTACTATTCCCGCAATCCTGTCTGAACCAAAGAGCCTCATCAGGTCATCTTCCAGTGAAATAAAAAACCGTGATGCTCCAGGGTCACCTTGACGTCCGGAACGTCCCCTGAGCTGATTATCAATTCTCCTTGATTCATGCCTCTCGGTGCCGATTACGTATAATCCTCCCAGTTCTACAACTTTTTCGCGTTCAGCATTTGTTATTTTTTTAAATTCGTTGTACAATTCCCGGTATTTTTTCCTTGCTTCAAGCACAAGCTCATCGTCCGTTTCATTAAAGCTTGTTGATTGGCTGATAAGGTCTTCAGGATATCCCAGCTTCCTCATTTCCTGCTTTGCAAGATATTCAGGATTTCCCCCAAGCATAATATCAGTACCGCGGCCTGCCATATTTGTGGCAATCGTAACGGCTCCAAGCTTTCCTGCCTGTGCAATTATATCCGCTTCTTTTTCATGGTATTTCGCATTCAACACCTGGTGCGGGATACCTCTCTTTTTCAGCATCGAACTTAACAATTCAGACTTCTCGATGGATATCGTACCAATAAGGACAGGCTGTCCCCTTTTATGAGCTTCGGCAACCTCGTTAACAACAGCGTTAAATTTCCCCATTTCGGTTTTATAAACACAGTCCGGATAATCTATTCTTATCATCGGCATGTTTGTAGGTATTACAATAACATCAAGATTATATATCGCCCTGAATTCCTGTTCCTCGGTTTGAGCTGTACCTGTCATTCCCGCAAGTTTTTTATACATTCTAAAGTAGTTCTGAAAAGTTATGGTGGCAAGAGTTTTGCTCTCCCTTTCAACCTTAACCCCTTCTTTTGCTTCTATTGCCTGGTGAAGACCGTCACTATACCTTCTGCCGTACATAAGGCGTCCTGTAAATTCGTCTACTATTATCACTTGCTGGTCCTTCACGACATAGTCCCTGTCTCGTTTCATCAGGCCATAAGCTTTAAGAGCCTGGTTAATATGGTGTGAAATAGTAAGATTTTCAGGATCGGACAGGTTTCCTATGCCGAAAAACTGCTCTGCCTTTTTGACGCCTTTTGCTGTCAGTGTGGCCGTACGGGCCTTTTCATCGACTATATAATCATAATCTTCTTCAATATCATCAATATATTGCTTGTCGTCCACCTCAGTGAATACTTTGGCTTTAAGCCTGCTGACAAAAGCGTTTGCTTTCTTATACATATCAGTGGATTTATCTGCGGCGCCTGAAATTATAAGCGGTGTTCTGGCTTCGTCAATGAGTATGCTGTCGACCTCATCTATAATGGCATAGTTCAATTCCCGCTGAACCATATCTTCCTTGTAAATAACCATATTATCCCTGAGGTAGTCAAATCCAAACTCGTTGTTGGTGCCGTACGTGATGTCACAATTGTATGCCCTTCTTCTTTCCTCGCTGCTAAGGCCGTGGACAATCAGGCCGACACTTAAGCCAAGGAATTTATAAATTTTTCCCATCCACTCGCTGTCTCTTTTGGCAAGATAGTCATTTACAGTTACAACGTGCACTCCATTGCCCTCGAGTGCGTTTAAATATACAGGCAGTGTGGCGACAAGGGTTTTTCCCTCACCGGTTTTCATCTCGGCGATTCTTCCCTGGTGAAGCACAATACCGCCTATTAACTGAACCCTGAAATGTCTCATTCCCAAAACCCTGGATGATGCCTCCCTTACAACTGCAAAGGCTTCCGGAAGGATATCATCAAGGGTCTCCCCTTTTGACAGTCTTTCCTTAAACTCATTGGTCTTGTCTCTGAGCGCCGTATCATCAAGCTTTTTCATTTCGGCTTCAAGACTTTCTATCTTATCAACAATAGGGGTTATCCGCTTTAACTCCCTATCACTGTAAGTTCCAAAAATCCTTTCGATTAATTTCATTATTTTTAACCTCCCAGTTTCTAAATATTATTCTTTTCCCGTGGTACTCTCTTTTGTTGTACTTTCCTGCGAAATTCCAACCAAGCCTATCCTGTTTGAAACCACTTCAGCCACCAGTACAAAAATTCCTGCGGCTATTACCAGGTCACCAATACTTACCAGCCCTCCGGCATACCTGAAAATCCCGGGCATGTATATTACATCCGAGAGAAACCAGAGCTTTGTATTTTCATCAATTAAAGCGTGCTTGCTGTCACGTCCTGCCAATAACAAGTCTAAAGCTTCCCTGAGATTGTTTTTCTGCAGTATGTCATAACTTACAGGCATCTTCCCTCCATTGAGCATCATAACAATCGCATTAAGGAAAAAACCAAAACTCATAATAATTATTCCGGCATACTTTCTATTATACCAAAATCCAATGAGCAACAATATGATAACGCACCCTTGTATTATAACAGTATAATCGTTTATTCCGGTAAGTCCATTAAAGCTCATTATCTGGGCGCCTGCTTGAATTACAAAAGCTAGCAGCAAGATCCATGCTTTCTCAAGTCTGAAATTCAAGACATTGCCAAGCTTTCCCTTCATTGCGATTCCCATGGCAAAGCCGAGCACTATTGGCAGAATATACAACATGCAATCATCCCTTTGTTTATAATATCAGGGGAATCCTCTCTCACAAGATTTTCAAAATGGCTATTTCTTATCAAGTCTGTCAAGAATCATATTGTACCCGTCAGCGCCGTAGAGAAGACACCTGTTAACCCTGCTGATAGTTGCCGTACTGGCCCCGGTTTTTTCACTGATTTCCGTGTACGTCTTTTTTTGCCTCAGCATCTTGGCTACTTCAAGCCTTTGAGCAAGAGCTTTTATTTCTGAAATAGTGCAAATGTCTTCAAAAAATTTATAGCATTCCTCTATGTTTTCTAACAGCAGTATTGCTTCAAACAATTTATCCGTATATTCATCCCTTATTTTGCTATTCATACCACCAGCTCCCAAGCGCATGCGCATATCTCGCAGTTTATTTGAATTTTGAAGCCTGTCTTCTAGAATTTACAATAACAGCTTTTCGACATTCAGTCAAGAACTCTGGCAAAAACAGGAATATAATTGCTTCACATTTCACTTATCCGGAAAAACGATGTCGTACATTTCTATGGACTCTTTTATTGTTTTTTTGGCAGTATCAACATTACCCATTTCCAATACTTCCATTTTCTTGCCCTCCAATTGCTTGTAGACACTGAAAAAGTGCTTGATTTCGTCAATTATATGCAGCGGAAGGCCGCTAATATCCCTGAAACAATTCCAATTAGGGTCTTTGAAAGGTATTGCAATAATTTTTATATCTTCTTTTCCTTCATCAACCATTGAAACCTGTCCTATGGGATAGCATCTTACCAACGTCATTGGATAAATCGGTTCGCTGCATATCACCAGGACGTCAAGCGGGTCTTCATCATATGAATATGTCCTCGGAATAAAACCATAATTGGCCGGGTAATGTGTAGCTGTATATAAAATACGGTCTAGCATTAAAAACCCTGTTTCCTTGTCTACTTCATATTTGCTCTTCATTCCTTTAGATATTTCAATACATACAATAAAATCATCAGGAGTTATTCTCTCTCTGCTGATACTATGCCATATAGCCATTTCTTGCCGCTCCTTTATTGCTCCTCCATAATATTATGCATAAACAATATATTTCATATTATATCTAATTTTTGAATTTCGCAAAGTTTTAGAACGCCGGCAAGTGATTTTTTACTGTAACTATGGTATAATTTTTTTTCAAGAACTGTTGTTAGTTTTGGTTTATTAAAGAAAAGAGGCTGATCTGCTGTGAGTTTAAATGTAATACCTGTGAGGTCGAAACCTGAACTGAAAAAATTTGTCAAGTTGCCCTGGAAAATTTATAAAGGCAATAAATGCTGGGTACCTCCACTAATTAATGATGTCATGAATACGCTTGATCCGAAAAAAAACACTTCGCTTCCGGCAGGCAACTTTGAAATGTTCCTTGCTCTTTCAGACGGAAAACCGGTAGGCAGGATATTTGCAGGCATAGACACGGCGCTGAATGAAAAAAAGAATGAGAAAATGGGCTATATTTCCCTGTTTGAAAGCATAGACGAGTATGAAGTGGCAAAGCTGCTTTTCGACTCAGCTTTGTCATGGCTGAAAAGCAAAGGAATTTCCCTTGTCAGAGGCCCATTTTCGCCAATAGGAGCCGGCGCCGATGAAAATAAAGGGCTTTTAATCAATGCTTTTGACCATCCGCCTGTACTTATGAATTCATATAACCCTCCATATTATGAAACTTTTTTTGAAAAATACGGATTTACAAAGGATTATGATTTATTTGCATACTATCTTGACAGAGAATCTGTTTTTAAGAAAAATCCTTCAAAAGCATTGGAATATGCTATGAAAAGGTACAACTTCAGAGTTGACCCCATCAATCTGAAGAACCTGGATGAAGAGATAAAAGCGATAAAGCACGTACTTGACCTGGCAGTGCCTGATGAATGGCCCGATATGGTGGCCCCTTCTCTGAATGACGTAAGGGAAATGGCCAAAAAACTCTTGCCCGTGGCAGATCCCGAATTGATAATAATGGCCAGGTCCGGAGATGAACCAATAGGCTTTGGCATTGCGCTTCCCAATTACAACCAGGTGCTTATCCATCTTAACGGAAGGCTTACGCCTTTAGCTCTACTTAAATACTTCTATTACAAAAGAAAAATTGACTCTCTCCGTTTCTTTATAATGTTTGTGGTGCCAGCCTTCAGAAAAAAAGGCGTGTCCTATGCAATTTACCACCAGTGCTTCGTTAATGCTTTAAAAAAAGGAATGACATGGGGTGAAGGCTCAACAATCGGTGAGACAAACATCAGGATGCGCAGCGATATTGAAAGTTTTGGGGGCAAACATTATAAAACATACAGGGTTTACAGGAAGGAGATCTAAGGAATGTCCCCTGTCTCTTTTTCAATTACTCGTCTATAAATTCATTGATTGTATCGCTTTCTACAACCTCTTCACCAATCCTTATTTCTTCTATATATCCGCCTGCCCTTACTTCATATGTTATGCCTCTCCACGTTACTTCCGGCTTGTCAAATAATGCATACAGCAGGAAGAAAGTTCCAAACAGGTCAAAAAACAATCCCATCAAGAAATCCACAGGCAGGACTTTATTATTAGTAACAACTCTCATTGCAACCCCATGTATGACCCGCAAAACCATAAAGAAAAACGACAGGCAAATTAAATTAATATCAAGGAAAATGGCACCAACTATAAACATTATCCAGTACCAGAAAAGAATCAATATAAAAGCAGGAAGCTCCACTGCAATATGCGTTTTAATACCAATAGCTATCCGTTTTGCGTAGTTGAAAGACTTTTCCCTTGCCAGTTTGTCAACGTGACATTCTAAAAACGGGCCTAATACTAATTTGTATCCCATTTTATAAAGAGTACTTCCAAGATGCAAGTCCTCCAGCAGTGACCCTCCAAAAGCCTCCAGGCCGCCTATTTTCTGGAGAAGGTCTTTTCTCATTGCAAATGCCGCTCCTGTAGCGCCAACATCTATGCCAAGTTTTGTAAATAATGCCCATATAAAATCCGTCTCGCTGTTTTGCACAAAGGTAAAGAACCTTGTCCAGAAATCCTTGCCGCCGATATTAATTTGCCCGCAGGTAACAATTCCCACCTTCTCATCTTTTAGCGGCCTTACCATTTTTACAATAAAATCAGGCTTTATCCTGATATCACTGTCTCCAAATAATACAATATCGTATTTTGCAAGTTTCATGCCGTTTACCATATTGGAACTTTTACCGTTAAGCCCTTCCATCACAGGATTTACCGTAATAGTCATGTCCATATCCGGGTATTTCTTTATAAACTCTTCGACCACTTTTATTGCAGGGTCATCAGGGTCCTGAAAACTGAAAATATGCTGTACCTTACCTCTGTAGTTCTGGTTCATCCAGCTCTCAAGGTTCTTTTCCATCTCAAAGTCCAGGTCTTTTATCGGATGAATTACGCTTACAGGTACAGCCTCATCACGCTCATCGGATTCAATCAGCTTATTAGTCCAATTAAGGTGTAACTTTACAAACACAATCTGTAGTATCCAAAAAGCACAGAACACAGCTCCTATTGCGGCGGCAAAATACATCATAAAAAATTCCCCCAAAATTTTTTTGCAGACATCTGTTTATCTGCAGTGTGTTTAATGGTTCACACATAATTCCTAATCACATTATATTACTTTTCTTCCTCAAATACAACCATAGCATGCTATAACAGCTCATCCTGCAAATGCAACTTCTTTTTATCACTCCAGTTCATCAAGTGTAAGAGAAAAGCTTGGTAGAAAATGTTCAATAAAATATTTAACCTCAGGGAGATTAAACTCCTCAATTATTTTATATATCGAGTCGCCGGCTTTTTTAAATTCCCTGTTGCCTGCTTTCATTTCCTCTATGCATTTTATATAAGCCGCAATTTTATCTGCAGCTTTTACCAGCATCCAAAGCTCATCATCAGCGCTGCTGTGAAACAGCAGAGGACTGTAGCTTTCAGCCAGTTCCTCCGGAAGCATCGACAAAAGCTTTTGTTTCGATACATTTTCAACATTTTTATATGCTTGTCTTATTTCCGGATTAAAGTATTTTATAGGTGTAGGCATGTCCCCTGTGAGTATTTCATTGCAATCATGAAAGATTCCAAGAACAGCAGCCCTGTCAGTATTTACGTTCCCACCGAATAATTTATTTTTTATGACTGCAAGAGCATGGGAAATTATTGCAACCTGGAGGCTGTGTTCCTGTATGTTTTCCTGCAAAGTATTTCTCATAAGCCCCCAACGTGAAATATATTTCATTCTTGAAAGAAATGCAAAAAAATGAAACCTTGGCTTTTCCATAACTTACTCCTTTGCTTTTTATCAACACTAATATTTAATAGTCTCTGCGAAAACAGTCTCTAATTAAGCATAGACTACATCCAATAAATTTCTTCAAAGCAGGATAAAGCAAAATTGTCCGTCATTCCTGCAACAAAATCAATAACTTTCTGTTCGTCACTCTCGTCTTCACCATATCCAATGTCTTTAATAAAATTGTAAAACATTCTTAGCACCTTGATTTCACTGTTTTTCATCGCTTCCGGATCTTTAACGGAGCTTAGTAAACTGAAGAAAAGCCCTTCAATGACATTTTTGGCGGTTTTCTCATACCTCTTTATCTTGTCGGCGTTGTATATAAGCCTTATATTTTCGTTTATTAAGCACTGCAAAGCCTGCCCCTTTTCCTTGCTGAGCTGAATGCAATCTTTCCCATAACTGTTTTCAATAATATCACAAACAAGTGTATTTATTATTTCGCCGTTTGTATGTCCAAGTTCATTCCTGATATCTTTCGGTATGTCATTTATATCTATAAGCCTCACTCTGACTGCATCCTCTATATCCCTTCCGACGTAAGCTATTTTGTCCACTAATCTTACAATACATGCTTCAAGTGTATACGGCATGGTAAGGCGGGAATGTTGATTGCAAATGCTAAGCGGATCTTTATTGCAATCCCTTTCCAGGTAGCTTTCGCCGTAATTTTCACCACAATGACTTACAATACCGTCCCTGACTTCAAAAGTAAGGTTAAGGCCGCACTTTTCATTAATTTTTTCTTTAGAAATACGCGTCGCAAGCCTGTCAACAACTCTCAGTCCATGGAGTTCATGTTGAAACGTCAACTTAGAATTGATTTTTTTTAGGCAGCAATCTAAAACCCTTTCACCGCTGTGGCCAAATGGCGCATGCCCCAGGTCATGTCCCAGTGCAATTGCATTGGTCAAATCCTGGTTAAGGTTAAGCGTCCTTGCTATAGTAACAGCAATTGAAGCTACATAAAGCACATGCTCCATCCTTGTACATATATGGTCGTTCTTGGCATTGAAAAAAACCTGGGTTTTATGCCTTAAACGTCTGAATTCCATAGAATATAGTATTCTGTTTGCGTCTCTCTCAAAATCAGTCCTCACAGGACATTTTGGTTCATAAACCATCCTGCCCTTTGATTTTGTGCTTCTGGCGGCATATGGGCTCAGCTGTTCTTCCTGGCGTTCCCTGATTTCCCTCCATATAACGGACATCTTCCACCCCTGAGTGTATATACTTATTTACCACAGCACTTCTTGTATTTCTTTCCGCTTCCGCACGGACATGGCTCATTCCGTCCAACCTTGTTGCTTACTGCTATTCTGGATTTGTTATACTCTTTTTTGATTTCCGTCCTTCTTTTCTCATCCAGTACATTGTCCCATTGCGGTAAATTATAAAGCCAGTCGGCTTTTGCAGCCAGCATATTATAATAAAGCTTTTCAAAATCTATCTCAAGCTTTAACTCCGTGTCTTCGGCAAGCTCCTCAAGATTAATTGACTCGACAAGGCTTGAATTGATCCCGTCAAGAAACCCCGTCATGGTTACAGGATTCATATTAAACTTTGAAGCAATTTCGCTTAGCTTTCCACTTATTACTTCATTGTGATTAGCAAGAATATATTCGTAGGTTGCCTTTTCTTTTTCAAAATACTCAGTCCAAAACTCCTGATAATTTTTATTTGTGCTTTCACTTTCCGTAAGCTTTTTCCATTCTTCAAACAGGACCATAAACTGTCATTCTCTCCTTATGCAAGTTTTTTCGTAGTTTTATTTTATCATATTTTATCATATAGTGAAGTTTTTTTACAAATTTGCACAAATCTAATTTAGCCTGCCATATACTGGATACCAGCAGGTATGGATTTTTACGTGCATTAAAATATCCTCCGGCCATAACCGGAGGATATTTTTTATGCATTTATATTTATATAATTGCAAGAATAATGAAATTTATAATAAACAAGACTGTAGCTACCCAAAGAACCGGGTTAATGTCTTTGGACTCACGTTTGAATATCTTCACAATACAGTAGAAAATGAAGCCTGTAGCTATACCATAGGAAATGCTGTAGCACAATGCCATGAAAATACCTGCAAAGAAAGCAGGAATCGCTTCAGTTAAATCGTCCCACTTAATATCCTTGAATGCCGACAACATCATAATACCAACAGCGATCAGAGCCGCGGCGGTAGCCACAGAAGGAATAGCGCTAATCAGAGAAGCAAAGAAAGCACTGAGTATGAAAAGGATTGCCACAACAATACTTGTCAAACCGGTACGTCCGCCTGCACCAATACCTGCGGCACTCTCAACGTAGGTCGTAGTGTTGGAAGTACCGAAAATAGCTCCTATTGAAGTAGCAGTAGCGTCTGCGAAGAGAGCCTTGTCCATCTTGGACTTAAAGCCTGTGCTTGTCTCAAGAGCTTTTTGGTCCTCTGCAGAAAAAATGCCTGTTTTGCGGCCTGTTCCTATGAAAGTGCCTATTGTATCAAAAGTATCAGTCAGGCTGAATGCGAAAATTGTCATCAGCACAAGAGGAATCTTGCTTGCATCGCTAAACAGCGATAGCAAACCGGGATTGCCAAAAGCCGCAAACAAAGTCTCAGGAAGCTGCGACAAAGCTTCTGAAAAGCTGATTGTCTCGCCAATCTTTGTAATTCCCAGAGGGATACCAATAATTGTTGTTACAATTATACCAATAAGGATAGCGCCCTTTACTTTGCAAACAAGGAGAATAAAAGTTAAAATGATACCAAAAATAGCAAGTAAAACAGCAGGCGTGTTTAATGGAACGATACCTGGAACTGCGCTTGAACTTGCAACTACCGTACCACCTTCGCCAAACTGTACATAAGTTCCCGGATCAGAAGTAAAACTGAGGAGACCTGCACTTTTTATGCCTATGTACGCTATGAAAATACCTATACCGCCACCAATTGCGCTTTGAAGGCTTTCAGGAATCGCTTTTATTATTAGCTTACGAATCTTTGTTACAGTAATTAATATATTGATTAATCCACAGATAAATACCATGGCCAATGCTTCCTGCCATGTAAAACCAAGTTGCTTAACCACTGTAAACGTAAAGAATGCATTAAGTCCCATCCCTGGAGCTTGCGCATAAGGAACGTTTGCCACCAGTCCCATCACAAGTGTACCAATTACAGCTGCAATAATCGTTGCAAGGAATACTGCGCCCCACGGCATATCTGCTTGCGACAGTATGCTGGGATTAACCATGATGATGTAGGCCATCGTGAAAAATGTTGTCAATCCTGCGACAATCTCGGTACGTACATTCGTACCATTTTCCTTGAGTTTGAAAAAATTCTCCATAGACTAAAAACTACCCCCTTATAAAAATTGTTTAATTGTGCTAAAGCTTGCTGTAGGCTCATAAATGCCATAAAATTATTATTATGCATAAGCAATTCTTGGAATACTTTAAAACCATGTACTGCATTCCTGTTGCATATGCATAATTTCTGTGGCATAAACTAAAATAAGCAAATAGATATAAGTGAAATCTATTTGCCTATTATCACGCATAACCGTGTGAATACCACGAGCAAAACACTAATAAGCCTAAAAACTTACGAAGCATTGCATTTTGGTTTAAGTACCACACTTGCAAGCTTCAGGTAAGTCTCCACGGATATGCTGATTACTCCAGCATCATTAGCTTCACTCATAGTCAAACAATTTAAGGTTGCTTGGTAGAAACTTCCGCCCCATATCGGCGGAATTATATGAGTTCATCGCACTATATTAAATTGACACATTAATAGTATCAAATGGCAATGTCTTTGTCAATAAGATAATGGGACAAGCAATCAGTGCTCTCGAGTTTAACAGTTGATACATAAAAACCTGTTTACATACATAACAAAAACCCTACAAGCCTGTTGCCTGCAGGGTTTCATTATGGCCTGCCCGAGACGATTCGAACGTCCGACCGACGGATTAGAAGTCCGTTGCTCTATCCAGCTGAGCTACGGGCAGATAATTAAAGGAATCAGAGGTTATTGCTGGAGCGGGTGATGGGAATCGAACCCACGCAATCAGCTTGGAAGGCTGATGTTCTACCATTGAACTACACCCGCGTAAATTATTTTGGTGCCGACTTTAGTAATTATACAAGGCCGACACCATTTTGTCAATACTATATGTTTTAAATCTCTATTGCCACATAATTACAGTTAAAGTGTACAATATTATGCATAGCAAAGTTTTGGGGTAACTTTGCCGTCTTTTATCTCTATTATCGCATATGACTCACTGGAGTCGCTCCTGGGGTCGCTTATGCTACCAGGATTTATGAAATAGCACCCTTGCTTTTCCATCATGTCAGCAACATGCGTATGGCCAAACAACAACATGTCAAGGTGCAACTCCTCAGCTTTTTTCTCCAGTTTGCTGTAATCCCACTTGACAGAATACCTGTGTCCATGGGTCAATAAGATTTTCTTCCCGTAATATTCAAGCACCTTCTCTGCGGGAACATTGTCAATCAAAAAGTCGCTGTTTCCATATATGTATTCAATAGGAATGTCAGGAAACATTTTTGAAAGTTTCTGTGCATCTCTAAAATAATCTCCAAGATGGATTATTAAATCTATATCTTTATTCTTCTTGATCACTTCTTCGGCCTTTTTTATATCGCCATGTGTGTCGCTAATAACCAGAATCTTCATATGACCTCCACTGTAATACAAACTGCAACTATGCCAACTATTTTAGTTAATCAATTTTAGTTAATCAATTATTGCGTTGTTTTTTCTAATTATTTTTCAAGCATTGTTTTAATCTTTGCTTTCATCTTCAAATTTATATATTGCAGTAGCTTTTATCCCACAATTATATTTAAACGTTTTCTAAGTTCTTCAACCATCAGCTCCAGGGCTTTTCCCCTATGGCTGATTTTGTGTTTTTCCTCCGGTTCCATTTGAGCAGTAGTCATGTTAAACTCCGGCAAATAGAATAATGGATCGTATCCAAAACCGTTTTTGCCTTTAGGTTTAAACCCTATATACCCGTTGCATACGCCACGTACGGTAAATTCCTTGCCGTCCGGCAGTATAACCGCAATTGCGCATACAAATCTTGCTTTTCTTTTTTCAAAAGGAACTCCTTGCAGCAAATTCAACAATTTATTGTTTCTATCTTCGTCACTTGCCCCTTCTCCTGCAAATCTCGATGAATGTATGCCAGGAGCTCCGTTTAAATAATCCACTTCAAGTCCTGAGTCATCTGCCATTACAATTCCGCCTGTTTTCTTATGCACCTCCCTTGCCTTTATCATGGCATTCTCCTCAAAAGTAACGCCACATTCGTCAATTTCTATATTTATACCCACGTCTTGCATGGATAAAACCTCAAATGGAAAATCCTTTAAAATCTCCTGAATTTCTTTAAGTTTTCCCCTGTTCTTTGACGCAACTATAAACCTATAAATCATTCCATCTTTAGTCGTATACCTCACCTCGTCTGAAAGCTATCTCAAAGTAAACTCGCTTAATCAATAAAATCAACAACATCATTAATTTCCCTTGGTATAAGCAATGGCTTTGATATATCTGACCCTTCAGGCAGATCTTTTGTTCCGCCTTCTATCAGGATCCTTACCCTTTCAACTCCGTCAACTTGCTTCATAGAGTATAATATTTGCTTTAAAATACCGTCTTCCCTTGCAGTTCCTCCACCGTAGGAAGTTATTCCCGAATTAAAATCAAGGGTAAGCAGGTTCTCCTTAATACTGCTTTTTATCAATTCCGTCTCGCCAGGTATTTCGGTAAACAACTTATCTCCTATCGCGCCTTCTCTGAGAAATTCCACAATCCTTTCAGGTTTCTCATCTTCTGTCAGTATCTCCGTTTTAAACGAAACGGGAAGAATAAAAACATATTCGTC
>DULF01000158.1 GCA_012840535.1 Clostridiaceae bacterium | reverse complement strand
GCAAAAGCGATTCCAGTATATCCAACAGCCTTATTATCAGATTTTTTACTAATAGCAAAAATTGCACACATGAAAGGTATAAAGCCTATTGCAATAAATATGCTCGATAAACAACTTGCAAATACACCTTCTGTAAAAATCATTGATATTGCAAATGCAATTACTGCAATACCGGTTATAATTGAACCAATCTTCCCAATAATAGTATTATTCACAGCAACGCCCCCAATAATGATTTTTACATAGATACAGCGTCAGTAAAACCGCACGTCCTGGCCTCAAAGGCCGACAGAACGCCGGTCTCTTAATTCTTTTTCTTTTTCCAGGATCTTTAATATTGTATCCTTTCTGGCCAATTCCCTTAACTCTTCCAATATCTGAATCCCTTTCACTTCTTCACTTCCATATGTCTTATTTAACTCAAACTCTAATGGTATCCAGGATTCAATAGGCGCTTCGTTATGCTGAATTACAGCTTCCAGTTTATCAAGTGCCTTGAACAACTTTGCTTCTTTGCTTTTCTGTTCCTTTATTTCAATGAACAATTCTTCAAGTTCCGTACGCAAATCACCATCCAGCATGGATAATATCTTTTTTATTGCATCTTCTTCTCTCTTCTCATCCTTCTCGTTCTTATTAAAACTTGGAACATCACCAACCAAAGCTTCGCCCAAATCATGAAACAAACACATTTTCATAACTTTATCCATATCATATTCAGGTAATCGCTCCTTTAATAGCCACGAAAAAATACATAGTCTCCAACTGTGTTCTGCTACACTTTCCTGCCTCATTGTAGATGTCCATGAATGCCGCAGTTCACACTTTAGCTTTTCAGCAATGTTTAAAAATCGCAAAATATCTCTTGTGTTCATATTTCCTCCTGCATTGTATAACCATTCAAATAGCATAAAGCCTTAAGTTAGTCTCATACATAATTCTCTATATAATTGCTAATTAGATTAATTAATGAATCTCATGTAATTCCCAACTGAAATGCTTTTCTCAACCAAATTACAATTCTTAAGTTTATATGCAATATAAATCTCTGAATCCTTGTATTCTCGACAAACAATCCCTCATGTCGGTCGTGCCAATTCAGGGCTTTGTTTATAATCATTATTGCCAAACTCATTACCCCAATAAAGTATGACTCCATTAAATCCAGCTTCTTTAATTATACGATAACGTTCTACATATGGAATATCATGTCCAAACCGATCAAAAATGGTAATCATTTAATCTCCCCAATCTGACATTTTATAGAAATAAGTGCATCTGATATTGATCATAATTCTGTAGCTATTTTTAAGCATAAGTCCACAAGATTAGCTCTTATCGTTTCTCTGCTGACCCATGCACGTTTGTTCCATTCGATTCCGCTCAAGTCGTCTCCAACGTACAAAATCTGTCCCAATAAAACATTCCTGAATTTAGATACAGCAAAGAATGCTGCCGCTTCCATTTCAACTGTAACACAGCCTTCCGAAACTCTTTTTGCAATTTTGGCTTCAGTTTCCCTGAAAATGGCATCGGTTGTCCATGTTTTTGCTTTAATAAACGGAATCTTTTCCCTATTCAATACCTTTTCAATAGTCATTATTACTTCCGGGTTACATTCTATTTCACGTGACGGCTCAACATAATGATATGATACTCCTTCGTCTCTTACAGCTTAGTAAGGTAATACCAAATGGCCTACTTGAATATCCCTTTTTAAAACGCCAGCGCCACCACAAACTATAAACTTTTCGAATCCTGACGCTATTAATTCCTCCAACATTGCTGCCGAACCGGCTGCTCCTACAAAACCTCCGACAAGACCTAAAAAATAGCCATTATATTCTGTTTTATAAACCGGAATGTCTATTGTTTCCGAATGAATTGTTCCTATTTGTTCCAATTCACCTGATTCAAGCTTTTTTTGGATTACTTCCTTGAAAAAAGTAATAACACATGCTTTAGGTACCGGTGTCTTTGATATAATATTCACAGGCTGAAGCTTGGCTTTTTTGTCATAATCAAATTCCAGGATTGGATATAAACTAATATTTAACATGATAATGACCCCCATACATAAACTGTATGTTTTTTAAATAACCATATTATTCTTGATGTAGTCAGAACATTTATCTGTGACATTTTATAGTACCATATACTTTGTTTATGATCATCATATATCTCCAAAGAATGTACCGCATATTCCACCTATATCAAGACAATATTACTATATAGCTCGCCAACTTATTTCTACTATCTTTTGTAAACCATTTCGTTATTGTGTATGGCTAATTTTCATTTTGAAAACCTTCCCGGTGCAAACTTCTCAATAAGCTCAACCATTTCCTCTTCACTTATGGATGTTTGCCTTCCTGCATCGTACTCGGCATTTATCCAGCCTTGAATTTTCCCCACCAATTCATCTTTTTTATCTATCTTTTCATTATCAGAAAGCTTGAAGTAGGTATTAATCCAATATGCAATGCCCGCTGCGCCGGATACATTACTAATAGCTACGGTAACAGGGCGGCCTAACAACTTGTTTGTATCGAAAATATTGTATATTTCTTCATCCTTTAATAATCCATCAGCATGAATTCCCGCTCTGGTTACATTGAAATTCTTACCCACAAAGGGTGTCATTGGGGGAATTTCGTATCCGATTTCTTTCTCGAAATATTCTGCAATCTCGGTTATTACCGTAGGCTCCATCCCGTCGAAAGTTCCACGTAATGAAGCATATTCAAAGACCATTGCTTCCAATGGTACATTTCCGGTTCTTTCACCGATACCCAACAACGAGCAATTGACGGCTGAAGCTCCATGGAGCCAAGCAACTGAAGCGTTTACAACTGCTTTATAAAAGTCGTTATGTCCATGCCATTCCAAATTCTCCGAAGCAACCCCGGCATGATTTTGCAACGCATAGATCAGACGTGCTACATTTCTTGGCAGAGAAGATCCAGGATAAGGCAAACCGTAGCCCAAAGTGTCACATGCTCGGATTTTCACAGGAATTCCTGCTTGTTCGGTCATTTTTACAAGCTCATGCACAAACGGCACAACAAAACCGTAAAAATCCGCCCTGGTTATATCCTCCAGATGACACCTGGGACGGATACCCACTTCCAATGCGTCGTGCACAATAGAGAGGTATTGTTCCATTGCCTCTTTTCTTGTTTTGCCCAATTTTTTGAATATGTGGTAATCAGAGCAACTGACCAGAATTCCCGTTTCTTTGATTCCCATATCTTTGACCAGTTCAAAGTCCTTTTTTACAGCTCTTATCCACGTTGTAACTTCCGGGAATTCATATCCCAATGCCAGGCATTCCTCAATGGCTTTCCGGTCAGCCTTGCTGTAAGGAAAAAACTCTGTCTGTTTAATTATCCCTTTTGGTCCGCCCAATTTGTGCAAAAGCTTGTACAAATCAACCATTTGCTTGGTTGTATATGGAGCCCTGGATTGCTGACCATCTCTGAAAGTTGTATCAGTAATATAAATATCTTTCGGCATATTATAAGGCACTCTATGATGATCAAATGTCGTTTTTGGAACCTCGCCATATGAAAATTGTTCTCTGAAAAGATTAGGCTCTTTTACATCGTCCAATGGTGGGACATGGTATTCGGGTCTAACAGCTTCCAATAAATTGGATTCTTTGCTTATTGCATATTTGACGTTCATGTTTATTCTCCTCTCCTCAATAAATTTTCACTTTTCTTTAAATATCTCACTCATTCTTAGATTTTCATTTTCTTCAAAACTAACCATCTGGGCAGATATTGCATTGCTGCACAATTATAGATAACAACGCGTATACCAATAAAACTGCGTCTCTTTTTTATTATTGAGGCCATTGGTGTCCACATGTTCTCCGGCAGCAAACATGCCATGTCTAACGGGGTCATTGCCCTCAATTCCTTCGTTCTGCCTGCCCAGGATGTTAATGCCAGTCAAGCTCACTCACGAGGTCTTTGCCCTAATGGTGTAAATTCATCCCGACTATCCGGCTCATCTTGTCAATGTTCATTCTATGATAAAAGTGAAAACTTGAATTTTATTGATT
>DULF01000157.1 GCA_012840535.1 Clostridiaceae bacterium | reverse complement strand
TAAAAGCCCATGATTGAACAGGTAACCGTAGGCGTGGATGTGGGTTGTCACAGACACAGAGTAGCCATAGCCGCTCCAGACGGCAAATTCGTCGAGGAGTTCGACATCCCTGCAGACAGTGAGGGTTGCTACACGGAAAACGCTACACGGAAAGGCTGCGCGAAGCAGGAATGAAGCCTACTGTGGGCAGTGTAGGAGACCCTTACGACAATGCCTTGGCTGAATCCGTAATCGGTCTTTACAAGACCGAGGTCATCACTCAACGTGGACCGTGGCGTAACCTTAAGAGACGTTGAGTTTGCGACATTGGAGTGGGTAAACTCATTTTAATAACAGCAGGCTCCTTGGAGCTATAGGAAATATTCCGCACCTCAAGCTTTGAGGAAAAGTATTACGATCCCCAGGAGACCCCAGCCGTTATGGCTGGACTCAAATAAAAAAGCCTCCAGAAAAGCCGGGGCGGTTCAAATTGCGTTACCTTGCTTCGTCATTAAGCTTGGATGCTATGTTTTATCTTGACGCCGATTTGTTTTTTTGAAGTCAAACCAAGGCATTGAATAGACTCTGGCAGATAATACCCAAACGAACAAAAATGTTATCAGGTTGACGAGTGTAGTGGCTTGAGCAGCCCCAATTGCGCCATTTATTTTGATCAGAAAATAGTTCATGCAAATATTTATAGCAGCGCCTGTAAATGTGACAATTGCAAGAAGGTATGTTTTTTCGGCATAAAAAATATAATTGACGACCATGTAGTACATCCCGTTAAATGCTGATCCGACAGCGATCCAGATGACATAAATTGCGGACCCTTGAAATTCCTTTCCCAAAAGATATTTTAAGATGAATGGTGCCACGATACCTAATAAAAAGGCAAAAAACAAGATCAATAAAAAATAAACATATGTGTATCTTACAATTTTTCTTTTTATCTGTCCATTGTTTTGATTAAGCTTTTTAAATAGCCACGGTGAATAGGCTTGGTTAAAGGCCGTGGCTAAAAGGTTTATTATCGCGCCGATTTGATAACCAACCGTGTAAACTCCTGCATCTGCGACTCCTACCATATTTGCGATGAAAAGTCGATCTGTTGCTGTATTTATGATGCCTGCAAGACTATGTGGGATGAGTGGAATCCCGAAAGCAAGAGCATGGCAAAGACAGGATGTATCCCATCGAAAAGTCAGCCATTTGTTTCTTTTCAAAATGAATATTCCCAAAAAAGCGAAAATTGGGGCGATAATAGCCCTTGAAACAATCCTTCCTTGCCAAGACATTCCCAAAACAACGACAAGCAGCACTGCAAGGGAAGAATCTGCAATCGTGTTCGAAATTTGGAACAGGCCAAAGGCTTTCGGCCTCTCTCGAACACGCCAGGCGGTTAGGACGATTTGGATAAGGCTTATTGAAAGACCGATTAGCCCCGTGAGCCACAGCCAGTTTGATGGAATTGAGAAGATTTTCTCGAGAGAGTTCCTGAAGACAACAATCAAAAATGTCACAAAGAGGCTGTTCAACAAAACAAACATAACAATGGTTCCGGTATAAGTTGACGTTTCAAACCGATCATGAGCAAAGAAAGCCCGAGAAAAAGCCCCATTTGTATTCAGCCCGATGAAAGGGATAGTAATAGTTACCAAAATATTAAAAACCGCTACGATGCCGTAATCACTTGGAGAAAGATACCGAGTCAGGATCGGGAGCAGTAAAAAGGGGATTGAACTATTTATGGTTGAAAAAACCCCATAGGTTCCTGCAGCTCGAAGAAGGCTGGATTTATAAAGCTGCCTTATTGGACGTAGCGAGAGTTTGTTCATAGAGGTTCTCCTGTCGTCAAAAATGGAAGCCTTTTGACATTACTTTCCCAATCTTTAGACCAGTATTCTTCAGCAACCCCGTCGGAAATTTTTCCTTGTTGGTTTCGGATCATTTGTATCAATTGCTCGGAATTATCAAAAAGGTTGAAGCCTTTTTCTCCACAGGTATAAGAATTTGGAAGACAAAATATTACCTTGCCTGGAAAGGCTAAGGCTTCGAATAGGGATGTCGAATTATAGCCAACAATGTATTTTGCCTTGGCAATAAGGGGCAAGATGTTTTTGAAACCAATTATTTCAATGTTAGTAAAAGCTTCCAGTTCTTGGTACCTCTCTTTAAATGGAATTTCGCCGGGATGCAGCTTATAAATTATCTTTTTCTCGGGGAATGCCGTGGCGACAGCCTTCGCGATTTCGACCATCCGCTCGGTAACGGTCCCTTGTGAGACGACTAAAATAGTTTGTTTGTCCTCTTTTTCAGACTGGATTGTTCCAACATAACCTTCAAGGTATTTGTTACCTACCGGTATAATTTGGGATGGGATAGATATATCCTGCCCCCATTTTTCCCCGAAAGTCAAGAAGTAATCCGGGAAGACTTCTTGCACTCCCGGCAGATTGAAAATTTCCGTCGGATAATTATAAGCATAATGGTTTGGTCCGATATAGCCATGTTGAGATTCGATAATGGTAAATCCTTGACTGTGAAAGTGCCATGACAATATGGCATTAAGGCCAAGGTAGCACCCGCCATCAAGGAAAACCTTTTTTCCTGGAACTCTTTCAGCAACTTTTCGAACAAATAACCTGTAAAAATGCAAATGTGCCTTGATACCGTTCAAAAGTTTCAAAGCTCGGGCTTTGCTGACTGTCGCCTTGCTGATCGCTTCGGTTTTTTGGGCTATTTCTAGGAAAAAATTTCGTTCCTTTTTGTTTGTAAAATAAGTGTGGAATATTTCTGTCAGCTTGGCGAAAATTTGGATTGTCGGAAAGTAGTAGATGTTTGAAGGCTCGATTCCTTTCACTTGCCGAGTGAACTCCCCTTGATGTGGTATCTGAAAGACAAGATTGTGGTCAAATTTATTGTAATATCCTTCGTAAACCCTGTCTGTTTTTTTTGTAGGATCGGCCGAGTTATTCACTAGAACTACTGCTGGAACAAAAAAGCAGGCATCATATTTGTTTTTGTTTGGGGAAAACATGTCCTTTGTAACTCTAAAGTGCTCCAAGGGATATCGAAAAACGTAATCAAACCGACTTGTTGGCGCATGAATTGTACTGTTGTAGCCTTTTTCGTTTATCTCAAGCTGTGTGGCCACAATATTCCTGATCCCGGCCCACACAGGGAATCCTTTGTCATCACGGTAATCCCAAAGACCCATATCGACTTCCTGTTCAAGGAAAGAATCGAACCAGGGTTCTCTCATTGAAGAACAATTATTTTCTTTTGTCTTTGTAAGGGTCCTGTTGTCGTGTTCTTTCCGAAAGTTTCCCATCGAATAATTTCACCTTTTTCCCAAGGTATTTTTTAGGATGCAGTCTTTGATCCACCTTATGGCGGGCTGGTAAAGAAGGAGATGGCCCACCATGATTATGCGACCTGAAGATTTAGCTAGCGTTACAAGCTCTTCTGCCAATTAAAAAAGGGTAATGCTCAAACGCTTCGTATCGATGAAGCCTGATAAATAGTTTCTTAGACTTGCTCTTTAGATAACTAACGGCTACGGCTTCATTTGAAGCCCATTCTACCCAAATAATATCAGACCACTTCATAGCTTTTTTAGAATACTAGGATATAGTTTTAGTAATAATTTATAGACAGACTTGTTTAAAATGTTCCTACTTAAACCTTTTGCCAGAAGATAATGAAATCGTGTTGGGTTTTTTGCGACTGTGAATTTTCTAACCCAAAAATAATTGGATAATCCTTCAACAATATCATCAGTAAAATCATCTACTCCTTCAGCAACTATCAATGCAATTCTGGTAAAATTTACGACCTCTCGGGCTTTTTTGTTGTAATTCTAAGTTTATTTTTAATTTTCTCCTGTAAATCATTATCTTTAACTAATTCTAAAGCTTTCGAATAATTTTTTGCGCTCTTGAATAATCGCCCTCAAAAAAATTCACATCCCCTATTATTTCAAGAATAATAGGATTTTTTCCGTAAAATTTTAGGTATTTTAGGGCAAAACTTTTAGACATGTCCCATTTTTTAGTTCTCGATAAATTTTACTTAAACAATAAAGAGCCTTTTCATTATGTGGATCTTTATTGAAAATTTCTTTAAACATAGAAAGAGCTTTGTTTATATTCCCTTCTTCGTACTTTTTTATTGCTTTTTCTGATTTTTCCTCCACAATGATTTCACCAACTTTCTCATAATCACTTTCCCCTATCACACTTTCATTAAAACTTAATCGTTCAAGATTTTCTAGAAACCAATTTATAAATTTTACTAAGTCTCTCCCAAAGTTGTATCTCACTACCATAGATTGAATGAGGCTTTTCCGGCCTTTTTAAGTATTCCATAAAATCGCCTTTACTCCATCCCGTTCTTTCTAAAAAATATTCAATATCGTTTATTAATTCTTGTTCGCTAGGATAGGGAATTTCTTTTAATAGATGTTCAGCTTCTTCTTTTTTCATTTCACCAGTTAAAACTAATGTGGATAAATGATTTTTTCTTTTATCAACCCCAAATTTAACCGGGAGTATGAATCCCTGGTATAATCTAGTAAAAACAGATTCGTAATGTTTGTATGGGTAAGATTGGTAAGAAAATCCTTCTTGCAGTATCTTAAGTGCATCACTCTTACTATACTTTGGCAAATAGTCTAAAAAAGAAATCCACTTTATTTTTTTAACAAATTCAAAATTTACAAAATCCAGCGTTCCAATAGCTGGAAATGTTTTCAACTTTACATTTCTTAGTTTAGCCAAGTTTCTAATATTCTTTTTATCATATTTAAACCAATTCCAGTTTTTTGGTAATTTCATTCCTTCAGTAGAGGTATTTGTTCCTGCTAAAATATACTTTATTCCATATTTGTCAGCTTGTTGATAGCAAACTGCTAACATTGCATTATCATATAACAATTCAACATCAATTACATCAGCATCAAAAAAAGCTTGCATTAATTCCCGATATTCTTTCCAATCAATTACATATGTACATAAATCAACATTAAGTTTTTCTACCAAATTTTTGATATTGTTCGAAGCTAATTCACTGTCCCAACCATTATCCATATGCACCGCAAGTGGCCTAAGTCCTAACTCTTTTGCCTTTAACAAAGCATAAGAACTGTCCACACCACCGCTTACACCAACTATACAGTCATACTTCTTCTTTCCATCACTTTTAACTTTATTCACAAAGCTTTCTAAAGATAACCCCCTTTTTTTGTTTGAAGAATTTACTTTAAAAAGAAAATCAGTACAATAATTGCAAAAACCTTTTTCATCAAAAACTATATCATCGGCTGTAGTATCCATTAGACATCTTTTGCATCGTTCTTGTTCCTCATTAATTTCTTCCAAACGCTTTTTAAGAAGAGTTATAAAATCATCCATCTGAGATTAGCCTCCCATAAATATTTATTATATTTACGGTCTTTGGAAATACCAAAAATCTGTACTGCACCTCATATTGTCAATATGGGTTAGCAAGAGTTGGATAACTTGTAAATATTCTTCCTAAATATCTTTCTGCGTAATTTTTGATATCAATTACGTTCATAATGAATCTTCCTATTTCACCAACAGACTACTTATCTCCCCCACCACTTCCCTCTGTATCTCCTCTTCTATCCCCGGCCAGATGGGGAGGCTTAAGACCTCAGTGGCAACTCGCTCGGCTACAGGTAGCGTGGGAGACTTTTCTGTATAAACAGGTAATTGGTGCACCGGCACGGGATAATAAATCATTGTGCCTATGCCTCGCTCAGCAAGATGCTCTTTTAGCTCATCTCGCCGCCCATCTAACACCCGGATAGTATATTGGTGGTAAACGTGCTTTCCATCAGGGTCTTCATAGGGCGTAACAATGCCAGAAACATCTTTTAAGAGCTCACGGTAGCGCTGAGCTGCCTCTCTTCTCCCTTCAATAGCTTCATCTATATAGGTGAGTTTTACTCTTAAAATTGCCGCTTGAATTTCATCTAAGCGGGAGTTATAGCCCACGGTCTCGTTATAATATTTCTTTTTAGCTCCGTGGACGCGGAGCATTCTCGCAATTTC
>DULF01000156.1 GCA_012840535.1 Clostridiaceae bacterium | reverse complement strand
GGCAGCTAAGTGTATCAGGCACCATATTTGCAAAGGAAGAAATGCGTATTGTGGATTTCTTCGGCTATAAACTTGATTTTGAACCTTCGCCTTATGTATTGGCTATCCAGAATATTGACAAACCCGGCATCATAGGACAAATTGGCACAATACTGGGCGCCAGCGGAATAAATATAGCTGCAATGCAGTGGAGCAGGAACAGAAAAGGAGAAAAGGCAGTGTCCTTTGTAAGCGTTGACGGTGAAGTGAGCAACGAGGTGTTGGAACTTATCAGAAATATTGACGGCGTACTTAAAGCAACAATGATTAGGTTTTAATGAAATAAATTTATACATGAAAAGACCATTATTTAAATTATAAAGCCCTTTTTAGGGCTTTTTCTGTTTTATGGCGCATCTTTTCAGGAAAATAATGGGAAATAGCACAATATAACAAAATTTGCCACATATTATATAGTATAATCCTGTCGGAAATCTTTAAGACAAGAAAAACTAAACAGTTGATCATGTAAGGGGACTATAGAATATATGCAACTAATCTGGGCACCTAGCATATATTCTGTCAGTGGTGCAACCGACCTTGAAAAAGCCTAGCGGTTGCACTTTTTTAGCGTAGAGTGCAGACAACGTCCATACATTGTAACAAAAAATATTGATTTATCAATAAGCATATTTAATTACATGTATGGATATTATTACTATATATTTTGGAAATAATAAGAATAAATGTAAAAAAATTCAGTTAACATATACTGATAGCCGCTTAAAAAATAAAGCAGTATAAACATTTTGGAGTGGTGAAATTGATAAAAAAAATAGTTAAATGGGGCGGCAACGTAATACTAATACTTATTGTAATTGCTGCATTTGTCTCAATTTACTTTATGATCCAGTCAAAAAGGAATCCCGATAAAATACCGTCTGTCGCCGGCTTCAGTGTTATGACCGTGCTGTCGGGAAGCATGAGCCCGTACCTTGAGGCAGGAGACATGATAGTGATAAAAGAAACTGATCCGTTATTGCTGAAAGAGGGCGATGTGATTACATACAGGCAGAGTTCCGGTCTTATTGTAACCCATAGAGTTATTGAACTTTCAAACGGAGAGAACGGATTAATGTTCAGGACAAAAGGAGATGCCAATAACGTAGAGGATGCCGGTTTTGTATCTGAAAACCAGTTAATAGGAAAAGTTGCTTTCAAGATTCCATATGGAGGTCATGTAGCCAGGTTTGTCCGGACACCCTTCGGTTTTGTGATATTCATTCTTATACCTGTAATAATATTGATCCTTGGGGAAGCAAGAAAGATTAATCAAATCATGGTAAAAGAAAAGAGAGAAGATATGAAAAGGCGTGTTATTGGCAAATAGCCCACTTAAACCGCTTTGCATATAAGAAAATAGTGGAAAGGAAAGGGGGAGCCTATTATGAAAAGAAATAAAATAGGCCATCTCTCAAGAGATAAGCCTGGATAAAAAAGAAAGATAAATAAAATAATAGCACTCATTATTAGTATAACACAAAAAGAGAAAAAGAAGATAAAGATTTTCCTTTAAAACCGAAAACTTGAAAAAATTAAAAGTAATATTTGGGAGGATGATTATTAATGAAAATGAGATTTATAATAAGCCTTATTCTTGTCGGAGTATTAGCATTTGGCGCAGGCCTTGGAACTTTAGCCTGGTTTACAAGCCAGTCTACAAACGATAATGTGTTTCAGACAGGCACATTAATAATTGGTGCTAGCAATCCAGGAAGCAATACCGGAGTATTTAACGACATCTTGTGGTATCCGGGCCGTGAAGAAACTAAAACTATTACTGTAGTAAATCATGGCAATCTTCCCTTCAAGTATAGATTAAAGCTTGTATTACCCGACGGAAGACCACTCGGTGTGGATTCAGAAGGCGAAAATATTGATGGCCTAGAAGGTGAAAATCTTGATGGAGTAGAAGGTGCAAATCTTGACGGAGTAGAAGGTGTAGAAGGCGTAGAAGGCACTGATGGATTTGGAGGCGGATTTCCGCCATTTCCACCTCAAGGTAATGACCTCGAAGATCAATTTTTGTTGACTATAAAGAAAGGCAGTCAAAAGATTTTTGATGACGAGCTGGGTAAATTCCCGGGTTCTGGTATAGTAATAAGCAACAATCTCGCCCCATCTACATCAGAAAATTTAAGCGTTACGGTTAGAATGAAAACTTCTGCAGGAAATAAGTTCCAGAACAAACAATTAAATGTTAAGTTCGTATTCGATGCAACACAGATTAACAATCCAGGTTGGAATGAATAGTATTCTTAATTGGCAGTCAACCGTATATCGCTCATAATTCAGGTTTCAGTTTAGTTGTGCCGGTGCTGTAAGGAGCACCGGCATGGCTAAAATTCAAACCATTATCAACTTTATAGGATTCAAAAGGATTTATCCCGCGTATCGTTGAGTGGATGCGAGATAAGTTTTTTTGAATCCTATAAAGGAGGGTGGGAATGGTGAGAGTAAAAAAATTAAAAGTAAAAAGCAGGCACATATTGGTCCCTTTAATTCTTTTTGCCATAATATTCACATCCTTTTTCTGGAACACAGGCCTTTCCTACGGAGCCAACGACCCCGATGTAACGGTGTATGTGCACGGTGAGCAATCAAGAGGGGGTCCGATATTTAATCAAGCAGGTGGAATAGGTAACGGACTGTGGGCTCCGGGTATGTCTGACAAAGGTACATTGAGGATTATAAACAACTATTCAAGCAGAATAAAGGTTAGCAATCTTGGACTTGCCTTGAAGCTGGAAAAGGAAGAAGACGAAGGCTTTGTGCCTGTGAACGATCCGGAACTCATTAAGATCTTCGCAGAGAACATGAAACTGACCGTAAGAAAAGGCAGGCTGCTTGTATTTAGCTCTACAATATTCAATGGCAGCTTTTACGACATGCTGTATGAAAAGGACAGCGAAGTACATAAGGGGTTCGACCTTTCTCCAGGAAATACTTTCAATATTAACAAAAATGATCATGTAGACCTGGAGTATGAAGTAAAAATGGACGAAAGAGCCGGAAATGAGCTGCAGGGCTTAAAGGCAACTGTTTCATTCCTGGTGAATGTACATGAAAACCCTGAACCACCTAGACCACCTGAACCGCCTAAACCGCCTGTTACGGACGGAGACGGAGGTGACAAAATCAGCATTCCTGATGCCGAAGGTAAATGGTACAGCGATTGCATAATTGAACTTATCAGGCACGGAATACTTGAGCCATATGAAGATGGAACTGTAAGGCCTGAAAACTACTTGACCAGAGCGGAAATGGCCGTACTTATGGGGAGAGCTTTAAAACTCGAAAACAAAGTGGACGGCAAATCTCCTTACAAGGATAAGCTTCCTGATTGGGCAAGAGGTTACATTATTTCAACTTCCGAGGTGAAGGTATTTATAGGGTATCCCGGAAAGGTATTCAAGCCTGATAATAACATTACAAGAGAAGAATTTACCGCTGTGCTGGTAAGGGCATTTAAGAAGGAGTTAATAGATGATTCGGATTTGGAGTTTAAAGACAAGGACAAAATAGGCGGATGGGCTTATGAATATATAAGAATTGCTGTCCAGAATGGGGTGATCTTAGGATACGAAGACGGAACATTCAGGCCAAAGGATAATATAACCAGGGCTGAAGCATTTACGATTCTTTGCAAGCTGTTGGGCTATCATAAATTGCATGACAAAAACTAGTTTAAGTGATATATTACAGGGAGGTGGATACTTTGAAAAAGACTAAGTTTAAGTTTGTCAGAGCTATTGTAAGGGTATTTAGTTTCCTTTTAGCGGGTATTTTGGTTAGTATAGCAATGGTTTCCAATATGGATACTTACTCCTGGTTTACCAGCAAAATGATGGTTAACGCTATTGCAAGAGCAGCAACCACGTCGGATATTATAGATGAAATTGATCTTTACGGTTGTGATAATAAAGAACGTAATCCAGAGGGACTGATACTTTCGAGAAAAGATGGACTGGATTATGATCCTGTGGCATTTTTTGAAATTAATGGAGAAATTTCTAACTATATGTTGCATATAAATCCGGTCAGGCTGAGCGGAAATGGGCCGATAAGCATACCTTTTAGATTTGGTACAAAACTGGTCAATTTTATAGGGCTTTATTTCAGAAATAAAAATGATATAATCAGTGGCATAATAAAGGTAAAACATTTTAACGAATACATTGATGAAGAAATCCCTATAAAATTTACCGTTGGTTTCTTAAGAACAAAGTGTAAACTTGATGACATGAAAACAGATTTGGAAATTGACTTTATAGATGAAGATGATATTACAGACCTGATAATATATATTGCAAGCTACAAAAACTGGGGAACGTCAGGAACCGCAGATATAACACAAGCCGGCATAATGCAAGCTGGCGAATCTGATTCAGGTAATGGTACGGCGTTTAATATGGCACCTTTCCTGATGGATGCGGATCAAAGCCGGATAGTGGATGTGATAATTCCTGGCTTAAGAAGATATTTAGAAGAAATATACAGCACCAACCAGAAACTGATTGAAGAACTGAGCAAAAAAATGGCTGAGTACGCCGAACTTGATGAGAAATACAATAATATTGTCAGTGAAATTGAAAGGCTGGAGAAAGAAAACAAGGCTCTTAGGGAAGCAATTGATGCCTTAACCGCGAAAAGCAATGATAATGAAGATAACGGCGAAAGTGATGATGAAAGCGGGGATTCCAATACTGAAGGAGGCGGAAACAATACCGGGGACAATACAGAAAACGGGAATTTAAATAATTCAGAAAACAACTTGATTCCAGGAGGCAGCAGTGGAGGAAGTGGCAATGATGGTGACGGCAATGGAGAAGACGGCAATGAAGAAGGCGGCAATGAAGGCGGTGAATCTTTAGAAGGAGGAACGGTTGAATAAGAGTGAATAAAAAGGAATAAATAAAAAAAGGGGGCATACAAGAATGTCCCCTTTTTGTTACCTTATCTTCCTGCACTCCAGGTAGAAACGCTTCTCTTCAGCTTCACCCATAGAAAATGTTTTTCTTGGAAGCGCTCCGTCAAGTATTACGGTTTTAAATAAATCGTGCTTATCCATTGGGGGGAGATAAAAACCGATGTTGCCATCTTGCGAACCAAGAGAGGTTACTGTTTCATCGCCATGTATGTAATCAATTTTTACATTGTTATTCTTCTTTACGAACTCATCCAGAAAAGGCTGCAGAGTTCCAACTTCAAGGCTGGAAACCGGGTTTGCGACAGATATTATTCCATAGTTTTTGCCGGAAACAAACGGGATGGCATGGACGTCCTTCCTTTTTCTGTAATTTATTAGTTCACTTTCCATATGTTCCTTGGTTTTGTAAATATAAAAAGATGAGACTGAAGCGCCTGAAGCTGCGTCAAAGTAGTTTATTGCTTCATTTAGCAGTTCTTCCGCTTTTACATTGAACACAACCCTGTGAATTGGCTCGAAACTTAACCCGCTGTCATGCACGTTTACAATCTCTACAAGGGCGTATCTTGCAGGGTGGCTTATGAGCTTTTCGTAAGGAAGTGCGGCTTTTACTTTTTCCCAATGGGCTTTTGCCGAAGCTAATGAATGGTTGCCGTCTCCAACGGCAAAAAGCATCACGCCTTTATCCGGTCCTATATCATATTTCTCTGTAAATTTATCCTTATCTCCCAGGTTTTCCAGAGCTTCAAGAATTCCAAGTATTGTTTCCTCGTCTGAAATCTTATAGCCTTTAATATGTCCTCCATTCATCATCAGGTTAAAATCATACAGTTTTTCTAAATTCCCTGTCTTCTCAGCAAGCGGCTCAATTACGGTTTTGTCAGGGTCGTCAATAAGCAGCATGACATGGGGCAATTCAATAGGCGCATTTTGCCTGATTTTCACGCGGGGAGGTATACGCTCTAAAACCGTTTCTTCAGTAGTCCTTATGAGAGACTGGGCGCCTTTGTAATAATCATATTTCTCCAGATCAACAGCAGCTATAAGACCCTTGCGCAAATTTTTGCGGGAAGTTTCCCTTTCAACGTAAATAAGGCATGCGCCAATTGAAGCCAGTATGTTATCTTTGAGGTACTGTTCCATTGTACTGTTGATTTTTTCTATTCTTAAATCTGCATCGCCGTCTTCCAGATACGCTTCGGGGAAAATAAGGTGCAGCGTGGACGGAGATTCGTCCACAATTTTTTCTACTTCCTTCCAATATTCAGGCTGCGATGTGTACTGGTCACAAGCTACTACAGACCATTTCATAAGATTTATATTTTTTGAAGGCAGCAATATTTCAGGAATATGCATGCCGATTTTTTCGCATACCTTTTGAAGTTCTTTCATCCTTGCATTTCTTCCTTTACTTAAGTTTTGCGCACGCATTTGTTTAACATAAATTTTATATGAATATGCAAATTTAGTCAAACAAGTTTATATGAATTATTATTCTTTTGAGAAGCAATAATATATAGAGAATAAAGTTGGCTTTTTAATTTTTAGGTCTGTAAGGGGAAAATTGGAAATGGAGAGATGATATTGGAAAAATACAGTGAGGTTGTCGGACTGCCTGTTATTTGCTCTGACAACGGGAAAAAGGCAGGAAACATAGAAGATATAGTATTTTGCCCTGAAGAAAGAAAAGTAAAGGCTTTCATTCTTGAACAAAAGGGATATGAATTAATCAAAAAGGTTATATTAATGAAGGATGTGGAGAGTCTCGGCAAAGATGCAGTGCTTATAAAAGACGCCTCATGCATAAGGACAATGAAGAGTTTGGAAAAATCAGGAGAATTGGAAGGCAAAGGTGAAATTAAAGGATTAAGAATTATTTCAAGAGCAGGCAACGACCTAGGGATTGTCAAAGATATCCTGTTTGATCGAAAAACCGGTATTGTTGAAGGTGTAGAAGTTTCTGACGGGCTGATACAGGATATTATGGAAGGCAGGAAGATAATTCCCCTCTTTGGAAAGGTGGAATTCGGAGAGGAAAATATACTTGTCGGCAACGAGGCGGTCGAAGAAATGCGTAATACCGGCGGCGGAATAAAAAACAGGCTTCTTGGAAAACAAAACAGAGGGGACATTCCTACAGAATAATCAAAATTTTCAGTACAGAAGGGAGTGAGATATTATGCATACTGGAGGATTTAGAAAGGGTCTGATAATAGGCGGACTTATAGGTGCGTCAATCGGTATGATGATGGGACCTGAAGTAATGAATAGCAGGACGAGAAAAAAAATGATGAGAAGCGGAAGGAATATGTTAAGAAGGTCAGGCAATATAATCAGCGATGTTATTGAATTATTCAGATAAAGGCTTAAAATGCCGGTTTATATGCCGGCTTCAGCATTGTTGAATAACTCTCAAATCCTTAAATCCTTTAAGTAAAGGCTGGGCATGGTTTTGTCCGGTCTTTACATGTTTATTGGTTTGCTTTCCAGCCGTTTATACCGGGTATTTTTATGTATTTCAGGAGAGAAGTGTATGGTATCAAGAGGAAGGTTCATAGTTTACATAGTATTGATTATTATAACAGTGTTGGCTCTTTTGTTTCTTTATAACTACAGGGATAAAATCAGCCGCATTGCAGCCCCTTTTATTTTAGCGGCAATAATCTCATACCTGTTCCATCCGGTGGTAATTTGGCTTGAAAGCAGGAATATCCCGAGAAAGTACGGGATTTTATTGATATACCTTGTGTTTTCCGTATTAGTAGTGACAGTCATGGTATTTATAGTACCTGTTTTTATAAACAGCGCAAAGGAACTGGCAAATACGCTTCCGGACATGGCAGCGAAATATGAAGGCGTATTTAACAAGCTTACGGGATTTATAAAGTCAAGCAACTGGCCGTCGGAATTTAAGAATGCAATATTCAGGGAAATACAAAACGGAACCGCTTTTGTCCAGAATTACATTTCGGATATATTGAAGAAAGCCCTGTCTGTTTTTATTGAAACCGTGAGCATGCTTTTTAATATATTTCTCTCTATGGTAATTGCATATTATTTTTTAAAAGATGCGGGGTTCTTCAGGGAATCGGTACTGTCCATAGTGCCCAGGAAGTGGAGAAACTGGATGATTGGCACGGGCAGGGAGATAAACTCGATACTTTCAAACTTTATACAAGGCCAGCTTTTAACGGCATTAATAGTAGGTGTTCTGGAAATAATCGGGCTTGTTATAGTTGGAGCCAAATATGCTCTGGTTTTGGGAACTTTTGGAGGAATAGCCAACGTGATACCGTATTTCGGACCTGTTATCGGAGCCATACCTGCAGTAGCTATTGCACTTATTGAATCTCCTGTCAAAGCTGTATGGACTGCCCTTGTTTTTATAATAGTGCAGCAGCTTGACAACAACTTTATTTCTCCAAGGATAATTGAAGGCAGGGTAGGCCTCCATCCTGTAACCACAATATTTGCAGTATTGGTGGGTGAAACGTTTTTTGGGATACCGGGCATGTTAATAGCAGTTCCTGTCACAGGCATAATCAAGGTAATTTTAAAAAGGGCGGTAGATGCAATAGTATAGCAATTTGACCGAAAGAAATATCACCTTCTTGACACCATTTTTATACTCTTATATATTTAATATATATAAAAAACAGCATAAAATTTGGATAAACTACTATATATAGACCATTTATTTATATTAAGAGAGGTTAAGGAAATGCAGAAACTGGGACTTAATGAATTAAGGGAGCGTTTTTTAAGTTTTTTTGAAAGCAAGGGACATCTTCGGTTGCCAAGCTTTTCGCTGGTACCGCAGAACGACCCGAGTATTTTGCTTATAAACGCAGGTATGACACCCCTTAAACCCTATTTTACCGGACAGGAGGTTCCGCCTAGAAAAAGGGTCACTACCTGCCAGAAATGCATCAGGACGCCTGATATAGAAAATGTGGGAAAGACAGCGAGACATGCTACGTTTTTTGAAATGCTGGGCAACTTTTCTTTTGGTGATTATTTTAAGAAGGAAGCAATATCCTGGGCATGGGAGTTTGTAACTCAAGACCTTGAGATTCCTGAGGACAGGCTCTGGGTTTCCATATATGAAGAGGATGACGAAGCTTTTGAAATCTGGAACAAGGACATAGGATTGTCCCCCGAACGCATAGTACGCATGGGCAAAGATAATAACTTCTGGGAACATGGTACAGGCCCGTGCGGTCCGTGCTCGGAGATTTACTTTGACAGGGGACCAGACAAAGGGTGCGGCAAACCTGATTGCAAGGTCGGATGTGACTGCGACAGGTATATTGAATTCTGGAACCTTGTTTTCACCCAGTTTAACAGGGATGAAAACGGAAATTACACAAGGCTTGAAAAGAAGAATATAGACACCGGTATGGGACTTGAGAGGCTGGCTGTTATAATGCAGGACGTAAACAATCTCTTTGAGGTGGATACCGTCAGAAATATTTTGAGTTATGTATGTAAAACTGCAGGAGTAGAATATGGAAAATCAGAAAAAGCCGATATTTCAATCAGGGTTATAACCGACCACATCAGAAGTACTACTATGATGGTTTCGGATGGAATTATTCCGTCAAACGAAGGCAGAGGATACGTCTTAAGAAGACTACTACGGAGAGCGGCAAGGCATGGCAGGCTATTGGGCATTGACAAGCCATTCCTGTTTGATGTTGCAACGGTAGTAATCGAGGAGTCGAAAAAGGCATATCCTGAACTTGAGGAAAAAAAGGATTATATAAGAAAGGTGATAAAAACAGAAGAGGAAAGGTTTGAGGCTACTGTAGACCAAGGCTTGAGCATACTCAACGAATATATTAAGGAAACTAAAAATGCAAATTCGAAAGTATTGTCCGGAAGCATGGTTTTCAAGCTGCATGATACTTATGGCTTTCCCCTTGACTTAACAAGGGAGATTGCTGAAGAGAACGGGCTTTCCATTGATGAAGAAGGATTCAAAGAGGAAATGGCCGAACAGAAACGCAAGGCTCGTGAGGCGCTAAAGGGAAGGGAAAGCTCGGCATGGGCACAGGATACGTATGCAGGGCTTGTACAGGATATTAAGACTGAGTTTGTAGGATATAGTGAAGTACAGTCTGATTCAAGGATTATGTATATAATAAAGGATGACAGTGTAGTGGAAAGTGCCCGGGAAGGCGAACGCGTAACGGTTATACTTGACAAAACTCCTTTTTATGCAGAAAGCGGCGGCCAGGTAGGAGATACAGGCTATATTGAAGCTGCAACAGGCCTTATCAAGGTTGAGGATTGCAAGAAAGCGGGAGACGGAAAACACCTGCATTTTGGTATAGTAGAAAAAGGAATTATTGAGAGCGGAAGCGAAGTTAAAGCAAAGATAGATGTAAAAAGAAGAATGGCAATAGCAAGAAACCACACGGCAACCCACTTGCTGCATAAAGCGCTCAGAAACGTATTGGGAGACCACGTCAACCAGGCCGGCTCATTGGTGGAGCCTGACAGGCTGAGATTTGACTTTACCCATTTTTCCGCTTTGACTCATGAAGAGTTAAAGAAGGTTGAAGATGAAGTAAACAGCAGAATATTGGACAACCTGAAAGTAAGCACTGAAGAAATGGATCTTGAGTCGGCGAAAAAAGAGGGAGCAACCGCGCTTTTCGGCGAAAAGTACGGTGATATTGTCAGGGTGGTGAAAATAGGCGATTATAGCATGGAGTTGTGCGGGGGTACCCACCTTGGCGCCACATCCCAGGCAGGTTTTATAAAAGTGCTTGGCGAAAGCAGTGTAGCTGCGGGCGTAAGAAGAATTGAAGCCCTAACAGGGGAGGCGGCTTTGAAGTATTTTAATGAGAGGGAAGCTATGCTCAATGAAGTTGCCGCAGCATTAAAAACAACACCGCAGGATACCCTGAAAAGGATAGAAGCCTTGAACATGGATATCAAAAACGCTGAGAGAGAAATAGAACAGCTAAGAAGCAAACTTATAAACAGTTCAGTTGACGACATACTGTCAAAAGCAGTTGAAATTAAGGGCGTCAAGGTTGCAATCGGACGGTTTGACCAGCTGGATTTGGAAGCGCTGAGAAATACAGGAGACGTTATTAAAAACAAGCTGGGATCCGGTGTTGCTGTTCTTGCTTCGGCACATGGGGGCAAAGTCAGCTTTGTAATTACCGCAACAAAGGATGTGGTCGGAAAGGGTATCCACTGCGGGAATATAATCAAAGAGGTTGCAAAAGTAACAGGTGGAGGCGGCGGTGGCCGGCCGGATATGGCTCAGGCAGGAGGTAAAGATGCTTCAAAGATAAACGAGGCGCTCCAGTATGTGCCAAAAGTAATAGAAAGTCAGTTATGAGGTGAACGGTATGGATAATTGTATTTTTTGTAAAATTGCCAATAAACAGATACCTTCTACAATTGTATATGAAAACGACAGGGTAATGGCATTTAAAGACATAAATCCGGTAGCTCCTGTCCATATATTGATTATACCGAAAACACATATTGCAAGCGTAAATGATCTGGACAGGGATAATGTGGGAGTGCTTGTTGACATCCATCTTGCCGCGAAAGAAATTGCAGCCCGGTTAGGCATTGCAGAAAAAGGTTTCAGACTCATAAATAACTGCGGGCCGGATGCAGGTCAGACTGTTTTCCATCTCCATTACCATTTGATCGGGGGAACCTGCCTCGGGCCGAAGATAATATAGGGGGTCAGAGAACAGTGAACAGAGAATAGAGAACAGATTAGAAAAGTTTAACGCGTTTCTTATTCTGGCTTCTGTTCCCTGGTTTTTCTTCTCTTGCAATTATATATTGACTTTGATTTGCAGAATAATATATAATAAACCTATGTGCTGTATTTTGTATTTTTAATAGCAGACAAAGCAAAGCATTGAGTTTGTTCCCGGCACAATTGCTACCATCGGAGGGAGGGAAGTAAATGTCAGAAGTTAGGGTTAAAGAGAATGAATCTCTTGATAGTGCTCTCAAGAGGTTTAAGCGTCAGTGCGCAAAAGCAGGCGTTCTGGCAGAGGTTAGAAAAAGAGAGCACTATGAGAAGCCCAGTGTTAGAAGAAAGAAAAAATCTGAAGCTGCCAGAAAAAGAAAATACAGATAAGGGAGGAAATGTTTATGTCCCTTAAAGAAAGACTTCTGGAAGACATGAAAGCTGCAATGAGAGACAAGGACACAATAAGGAAAAATGCCATCCAGATGGTTAGGTCGGCAGTGCTTCAGGTTGAAAAAGACAAGAGGATTACCCTCGCCGATGATGGTATACTTGAAGTAATAGCAAAAGAGGTAAAAAAGCGGAAAGATTCATTGCCGGAGTATGAAAAAAGCGGCAGGCAGGATCTTATAGACAATTTGAAAGCTGAAATAGATATACTGTTACAGTATTTACCGCAACAACTAACCGATGAGGAACTTGCCACCATTGTGAGGCAGGCAATCCAAGAAACTGGAGCAAATTCGGCCAGAGATATCGGAAAAGTTATGCAGGCTGTTTTGCCGAAGGTTAAAGGCAGGGCCGACGGCAAAAGAGTGAATGAGATAGCCAGGAAGATGCTGGAGTAAGAAAAAAAGGCTGCAACAAACTCAGGTTGCAGCCTTTTTGAGTGATGGGACGCTACTGTCCCGCCGAAGCGCATGGCGTAGTGGGGTATTTCCTTTCGACTGTGGAAGCCGCAATAATAACAGAAGTCGCAATAATAATTTTATTATGGTGATGAAATGACAAGAAAAAGACTTTGGACATGCAATAATATTTCTGAAATTGATGCCAGAAGGATCTCAGATGAGACAAATGTTCCAACACTGTTAGTGAAGGTATTGCTCAACAGGGGAATCGATGATTGTGAAAAAATCCGGAGGTTTATTGATCCTTCATTGGAGGATTTAAACAATCCGTTTCTTATGAAAGATATGGATAAGGCAGTTAAAAGAGTGAAAACTGCTCTGGCGAACAAGGAGAAAATTGTCATTTATGGCGATTACGATGTGGATGGTATAACCAGCACATCCATTCTAATAGATTTTCTGTCAAGGCTTGGAGCAACCAGCGGTTTTTATATACCCGACAGAGTGGATGAGGGCTACGGAATCTCGATTGCAGCTGTTGATAAAATCCGTCAGATGGGTCCATCCCTCATTATCACCGCTGATTGTGGAATAACGGCTGTTGATGAAGTGAAATATATAAAAGAATGCGGTATGGATATTATAATAACCGACCACCACGAATGTACCGGAGTATTGCCGGATGCCTATGCGGTTGTAAATCCGCACAGGCCTGATTGTGCGTATCCCTTCAAGGAACTTGCAGGAGTAGGTGTTGTATATAAACTTATACACGCCCTTTGTATAGAAATGTCACTGGGTGATATTTACCAGGATTATGTTGACCTGGTGACATTAGGTACAGTTGCTGATGTTGTGCCGTTGGTGGAAGAAAACAGGATAATAGTAAAGTATGGGATTCCTAAAATAGAAAATACTTTAAATATCGGTCTTAAGGCATTGATAAATAATTCGGGACTGGAAGGCAAAAAAATTACTTCATCTTTAATAAGCTTTGTGCTTGCTCCAAGGATAAATGCAGCCGGAAGGCTCGGGGACGCAGGCAGAGGGGTAAGACTGTTCACAACAAAAGACGAGAAGGAAGCCTTTGAAATAGCGCTGGAATTGAATGAAGAAAACAGAAACCGGCAGGATATGGAATCACAGATTTTTAGTGAGGTTATCAACGTTATAGAAACAAAAGTTGACCTTGACAGGGAAAAGGTTATCGTTGCAGCCGGTGAATCATGGCACCATGGAGTTATTGGAATAGTTGCTTCGAAAGTGACAGAGAGGTACTATAGGCCATGCCTTTTGCTTTCTGTTGAAAACGGAATGTGCAAGGGATCTGGAAGAAGCATTGAAGGGTTTAATTTATTTGAAGCTTTGAAACATTGCAGTTCCTTGCTTACAAAGTATGGCGGACATGAGCTTGCAGCGGGCCTGTCCTTGGAATACAGCAATTTGGAACCGTTTAAGAGGATGATAAATGAGTATGCGGACAGCGTTCTTAAAGATGAAGATCTGATTCCCAGAATAAGGATTGATGCAGTCATAGATAAGCACGATATCAATATGGAAAGCGTTAAAGCGCTTGCAGTTCTTGCGCCTTTCGGAGCCGGAAATCCTGAACCTGTATTTTCCTACGATAAGTTGAGAATATCAGATATCAGAACAGTAGGAGAGGATAGACATCTTAAGCTCTGGCTCCAGGATAATGGCTTTTACACGGAAGCCATAGGTTTTAACATGGGGACGCTTGTAAATGAATTTAATACAGGCGATTTGCTGGATGTAGCGTTTTCACTGGAAATAAACACGTGGAACTCTAATGAGAAAATCCAATTTAATCTTAAGGATATAAAACTTAATAAAGAAGTGGTAATAAAAAATAACTATTACTTTACACTGGACAAATATATTGAGAATGAAGTACTAAACGGCTATAATAAGGATGGAAGCCTGTTGAAAATATTTAAGCTGGTTAGCAAGAAATGCTTTGCAGAATCTGACTGTCCGGAGGAAGAGAATATGGTCTTTATCCCGTGCGCAGATGATATGGTGCCGGATAGGCAGGATTTGGCGGCAGTATACCTGTATATAAAGGCAAATTGTGCTGAACATCTTGAGATAAGGGATTTGTCCGTATTTGCAGGCAGGATTGCTAACGGTTATAAGATAAAGATGAATTATTTCAAGGTCAAAAAGTGCATTGAGATATTCGAAGAGTTGAAGCTCCTTAAAGCAGAACCGTTCGGAGAATATGGCATGTTGATAACTCTTAACGGTAATACAGGAAAAAAAGACTTGGATAATTCGTCAATTTTTAAAAGTTTACAGGCTTTAAAGAAAAGTTTGGGGAAGCTTAAAACATAATTCATTTTTATGGAGTTGGAGGTTTTGTGTATGGTGGATTTTAAGAACAAACTCAGGCATGTTATGGATTTTCCAAAGAAGGGCATTGATTTTATTGATATTACGACGGTGCTTCAGGATGCCGAAGCGCTTAAGGATTGCCTGGATGCCATGAAGGAGAAGATCTTGAAGGGTGGAGACTTTGATCTTATAGTCGGGACTGAATCAAGGGGATTTATGTTTGGCACCCCGCTTGCCTATGCGCTTAATAAAGGCTTTGTACCGATTAGAAAGAAAGGAAAGCTTCCTTATAAAACTATCAGCATAGAGTATGAACTTGAATACGGCACGGGTGTCCTTGAGATACATGAGGATGCTATAAAGCCAGGACAGAAGGTTATTATTGTTGATGACCTGCTGGCAACCGGAGGAACTACTGAGTCAAATATCAAACTTGTGGAAAAGCTTGGAGGACAAGTTGTTGGTATATATTATTTTATAGAATTGACTTACTTGAATGGAAGAGAAAGGCTGAAGAATTATAAAGTCGAGTCAATTGTACAGTTTTAGCGGCATATAATTTAGCATTAAAAAGACAGCAGCTTGAGACAGGCTTGTACTTGGAGGATTATGGATGGAAAACGGTTACGACCGTCTTATTGAGAAAATAAATAAGTATAACAAGGATTGTGACTTTTCCCTTATCAATAAGGCATATATGCGGGCCAAAGCCGCTCATGAAGGGCAATTGAGGGAATCAGGGGAGCCTTTTATAATTCACCCCATTGAAGTTGCCTGCATTCTTGCGGACATGGAGGTGGATTCCACTTCCATTGTTGCTGCCATTTTGCATGACACCGTAGAGGATACTACATGCACAATAGACCAGATAAGGGAAGAATTTGGAGATGAAGTAGCGCTGCTTGTTGACGGTGTAACCAAGCTTGAACAGATACCTTATACAACCAGGGAGGAGCAGCACGTTGAAAATTTAAGAAAAATGTTCCTTGCCATGGCCAAGGACATCAGGGTTATTTTGATAAAGCTTGCGGACAGGCTCCACAATATGCGCACCCTTAAGTACAAATCCCCCGAGAAACAACTTGAGCTGTCCAAGGAAACAATGGAAATTTATGTGCCGCTTGCGCACAGGCTCGGAATCTACAGAATCAAGTGGGAACTGGAAGATATCTGTCTTAGATATAACGATCCGAAAGGTTATTATGATCTGGTTGAAAAAATCGCGGCAAAGCGCAAAGAGAGAGAAGAATTTATTGCCAAAATAATTGAAACATTAAAGAAAAGGACTGCCGAACTTAACATTGAAGCGTATATTGAGGGAAGACCCAAGCATTTCTATAGTATTTATAAAAAGATGGTGAAACAAAACAAAACACTTGAACAGATATTTGACTTGTTTGCCGTGAGAGTGATTGTAAATTCGGTAAAGGATTGTTATGCGGTCCTGGGCATGGTTCATGAGTTATACAAGCCAATGCCCGGAAGGTTCAAGGATTATATTGCAATGCCCAAGCCCAACATGTACCAGTCGCTCCATACAACATTAATAGGACATGACGGTATCCCATTTGAAGTGCAGATCAGGACATGGGATATGCATAGGGTGGCAGAGGTAGGTATTGCCGCCCATTGGAGGTACAAGGAAGGAACCGGGGGAAGCAGCGATCTCGACAATAAACTGGCATGGTTAAGGCAGCTCCTGGAATGGCAGAAGGAAATGCGGGATGCCAAGGAGTTCATGGAGACTCTGAAGATTGACCTTTTTACTGACGAGGTTTTTGTTTTTACTCCCAAAGGTGATGTAATAAGCCTTCCTGCCGGTTCTACGCCCATAGACTTTGCATATGCGATTCACAGTGCTGTAGGCAACAGAATGATTGGGGCAAAGGTCAATGGAAAAATTGTAGCGCTGGGATATGAACTAAAAAACGGTGATATAGTCGAAATACTGACTTCAGCAAGTTCACACGGCCCAAGCCGTGACTGGCTTAAAATAGTAAAGAGTTCGCAGGCGCGGAGCAAGATTAACCAGTGGTTTAAAAAGGAGAAAAGAGAAGAGAATATAATAAGAGGCAAGGAACTTGTTGAAAAAGAACTGAAAAAGCATGGAATGACCTTTGCACAGCTTTTCAAGCCTGAATGGGTGGATATAATACTCAAGAAGTATTCTTTTAATTCCATTGACGATTTATATTCCGCCATAGGTTATGGCGGAATAACGGCAAACAAGGTTATTTCAAGGCTGAAAGATGAGTATAGGAAAACCGTAAAACCTGAAGAACTTGAGCCGCAGGAGCAGGAGCAGGAACAGCGTCATAAACCTGAACACAGGAAAAAATCAATACCTGAAAACGGAATTATCGTAAAGGGAATTGACAACTGCCTTGTCAGGCTCTCAAGATGTTGCAACCCCGTGCCCGGCGATGAGATAGTAGGGTATATAACCCGGGGAAGGGGAGTTTCAGTTCACAGGAAAGACTGCGTAAATATTATAAATAACGTTGATGAGAAAGACAGGCTTATAGAGGTGAAGTGGCACTCTGCTTCCAATGTGGCTTACAATGCAGATATTACAATAATGGCAAACGACAGGACGGCTCTTTTGATGGAGATTACCAATATCATCGGAGAAGCAAAAATACCTATGAAAGCTATTAATGCAAGGACAACGAGGGACCAGATTGCAATAATGAACCTTACACTTGAGATAACTGACACTGAACAGTTGGATAAGATTATTAAAAAAATTAAAAAGGTTGACAGCGTATTTGAAGTTACAAGGAGTAAGCAATGAGAGCGGTAGTACAAAGAGTTTCAGAAGCAAGAGTATCTGTTGACGGACAGATTGTAGGAGAAATCAATAAAGGCCTGGTTGTGCTTCTAGGAATAAGCCATGATGACGGGGAAAAAGATATCCAATACATGGCTGACAAAATAATAAATCTGAGAATATTTGAAGATGAAAACGGGAAAATGAATATATCCCTCCTGGATGTCGGAGGAGAATTGCTGATAGTATCCCAGTTTACCCTTTACGGTGACTGCAGGAAGGGCAAAAGGCCAAGCTATGACAAAGCTGCAAGGCCTGATGCCGCTGAAAAATTGTATGATAAGTTTGTTGAATATTGCAAAGGCTATGGCATAAAAGTGGAAACGGGAGTATTCCAGGCCATGATGATGGTGGAAATTCATAATGACGGTCCTGTAACGCTGTTGCTGGACAGTAAAAAAGAATTTTAAAGTAATAAATACGGGTTAAATGTTTATATCAAGGCTGTAGAAACGGAGGTTAACATGGTCTTAAAGCGTTTGCCGACCGGGATGTTGGCATCAAATTGCTATATTATCGGAGACAGCGGAGAAGGGGCAATAATTGACCCTGGAGCTGACAGCGGCGAGATATTGAAAGCGGTTGAAGAGATGGGGCTAAAAATTAAATATATTATTCTTACGCATGCGCATGTCGACCATATATGCTCTGTGGATAAGGTGAGGGAGAAGACAGGCGCACAAGTCATGGTGCACAAGGATGATGCCGAAGCATTGACAAACAGCAGGTACAATGGATCTATGTTGTTTGGATTGAATAAGACATTTAAGCCTGCGGATATTCTTTTGGAAGATGGAGACATTGTAAATATAGGGCAGTTAAAGCTTGAAATTATCCACACGCCGGGCCATACGCCGGGGGGTATATGTATCAAGGCAGAGAATTGTGTATTTACGGGAGATACCCTTTTTAGGATGTCCATAGGCAGAACGGATTTGGGAAACGGAAACTATGATGATTTAATGGATTCAATAAACAAACTTATGAAGCTGGACGGAGAAACTGTAGTCTATCCGGGGCATGGCACAAGTACGACGATAGAATATGAAAAAATGTACAACCCATTCATTGTATAGCGTTGCGGGAGGTATTGATGATTCAAATATTTCTTGAGGAGCAGATGTTTTACAATGAGGTTTACGACGAAGTAAAGCTTTTCTTTAATGAAAATGAAATATGCTTTACGGATGAATTGCCTCCTGATGAAAAAGGAGGTATTTTTCTGTATTGCAAAGTTGACAGTGAAGCGGCTGAGGGTCCGGTGTTCCGGATCAACTTAGAATGGGATAATTCTTCCTATAATGCAGACATACCGATCGAATCCAAAAATATTGGAGAAATGGAGACTGAAAAAGTCAGGGAACTGAAAAGGCAAATAAAAAGACATATATATCTTGCCCTGGTGAAATGCACCGGCAGGGAATTGCCATGGGGGATGCTGACGGGAATCCGTCCTGCAAAGATTGCGCGCGAGCTTCTTGAAGAAGGAAAGACTGAAGAAGAAATACTAAGTACATTGACCCGGTTCTATATGTTGTCGGAAGAAAAAGCCCGGCTGGCATACGGTGTTGCTTTAACCGAAAGCAAAATCATTAACAGGACCGGCAAGGATATGATCAGTGTTTATATAGGCATACCTTTCTGTCCTTCAAGGTGTCTTTATTGTTCTTTTACTTCCAATCCTATAGCCAAATGCTCACACCTGGTCAGCAAATATCTTGATGCGCTAAAATCTGAAATTAACGGAGTTCAAAGAATTATTGAAGAAAAATCGTATAAAATCCAGAGCCTGTATATTGGAGGAGGTACGCCTACATCCATTGATACTGTTTCTTTGGAAGGGCTTCTTGAGCATATAAACAAAACCTTTAATATGACATGGATCGAGGAGTTCACTCTGGAAGCCGGGCGCCCGGATTCCATCAGCAAAGACAAACTTGAGGCAGCAAAAAATTACGGAGTCAACAGGATCAGTATAAATCCCCAGACTATGAACAACAGGACACTTGAGATAATAGGGCGCAGCCATACCGCAGAAGATATAATTGAGGCATTCGGCCTCGCAAGAGAGGCCGGATTTGATTGTATAAACATGGATATAATAGTGGGTTTGCCGGGAGAGAATCTATTAATGTTTGAACATACATTGAAGGAAATAGGAAAGCTTAATCCCGAGAATCTTACTGTCCATACCATGGCAATTAAAAGGGCCTCCAGGCTGAATGAACACAGGAGTGAATACAACTTGATATCAGGAGAAGAGGCGGAGCAGATGGTGAATATGGCCAGGGAATTTGCAAATTCTATTGGAATGCACCCATATTACCTCTACAGGCAGAAGAATATACTTGGGAATCTTGAAAACATAGGCTATTGCAAGCCGGGTTATGAAAGTATATATAATATACAAATCATGGAGGAGAAGCAGACGATTATAGCACTTGGGGCAGGAGCCGTTACAAAAGTTGTTTACCCTTCAGACAATAGAATTGAAAGGGCGTTTAATGTAAAGAATATTGAAGAATATATCAACCGGCTGGATGAGATGATAGAGCGTAAAAAGGCTTTGCTGAATCCATAAAATCCGCTGCAAGGAGTTTATGATTAAGGAGGTATATTATGGACGAAAGGTATAAAAAGGCTTTGAAGGCTGCTGAATATATAAGGACCCGGATAAATGCAAATCCTGAAATCGGTGTGGTGTTGGGATCAGGGCTTGGGATTTTCGCGGACAGGTTTAAGGAAACGGTCGAGATTGAGTATAAAGATATTCCGGGATTTCCTGTCTCAACGGTTAAAGGGCATGCAGGCAAACTTATATGTGGAAGTACCGGTAATAAGACTGTACTTGCGATGAAGGGAAGATTCCATTACTACGAGGGATACGATGTTTCAAGGGTCGTTTTTTATGTTTGGGTATTCAGGCTGCTGGGAATAAATAATCTTCTCATTACAAATGCCGCAGGCGGAATCAATAAGGAATTCAAGCCCGGAGATTTAATGTTGATAAGGGACCATATTAGCTTTTTTGCTCCTTCCCCCTTAAGAGGGGAGAACCTGAATGAATTTGGGGAAAGGTTCCCGGATATGACGGAAGTCTACAGCAGAAAATTGATTGAATTGGCCAGAAAGGTAGCGAGGGAATTACATATTGACATAAAAGAAGGAGTGTACGCTTTTACACAGGGACCGATGTATGAAACTCCTGCAGAAATAAGGGCCCTTGAAGTTCTCGGCGCCGACGCCGTAGGAATGTCTACGGTACCGGAAACAATAGCGGCAAAACATGCAGGCATGAACATTCTTGGTATTTCGTGCATAACAAATATGGCTGCAGGAATACTTGATAAGCCCCTTAACCATGAGGAGGTTGTAAGCGCTGCAAAGGAATCGGAGCACAAATTTTCATCTCTTGTTGCCGGGATAATTGAGAGGTGGGAGTGAAGTTTTAGCTTGATTATTATATGGGTGTATTTAAGTATATAAAAAGTGAACATAAAAGAATTTGAATGTTGATAATGTTGCGTTTGTAATATATAATTGAGTATGTACTTTTGGTGATTGGATCGAAAGCTGCCATTAAAAAGGGGTGGATGGATGGATAAAGAAATACTCAATCTGGAAGAGGCTGCGGAACTTTTTGGGGTAAGTGTTAAAACTTTTATCAAGCTCTTAAAGGAAGAAAAAGTCCCTGGAAGAAAAATCGGCAGGGAATGGAGATTCAGTAAAAAAGCGCTTATTGACTGGCTTTCGTCAGGCGATTCCCAGGCTTACTCATCAAGCGAGGCTGAGACAAGGGATTTCTTTGATAAGATTGCGCCTGAATGGGAAAAAATAAGAGCAAGTTACTATGATGAATCCATAAAAAGCAGGATATTTGAGATGGGAATACTGGATAAAAATTTTACGGTTATGGACATTGGCTGTGGAGATGGATACATTTCAAGAGCAGTTGCCCGTTCTGTCAATAAGGTTATTGCCGTGGATATCTCAAGGGAAATGTTAAGGGAGCTTGAAAAAAAGGCAAAGGAAAGCGGAATTGAGAATATTCAGGCAGTCGAGAGCGACGGACGTGATGTGCCTGTTGATGATGGCAGTATTGACGTAATTTTTGCAAGCATGTATCTTCACCATATAGAGGAACCCGATATTGCAGTTAAGGAAATGAGTAGGCTTTTAAAGCCCGGGGGCATGGTTTTCCTTGCTGATTTTCATGAACATGACAATATGGAGCTGATGGAAAAGATGCATGATTTATGGCCTGGATTTAAAACTGGAGCCATAAAGAAGCTTTTTGAGAAAAACGGTTTTAAAAATATCTGTATAGAAACATTGGACAGTGATATCATAAAGTATGGGCAAAAACCCATGGAAAAAATATTTGTGCTGACTGCAGTGAAAGAATAAACAAAAAATAATATTTGAAATTATTAATTAAAAAGGAGAAAAAAACATGGCTGGATATGATATAAAAGACAAATCACTGGCGCCTAAAGGGAAATTGAGAATTGAATGGGCAGATAACCAGATGCCTGTATTGAAGCTGATAAGGGAAAGATTTATGAAGGAAAAACCCCTTAGCGGAATAAAAATGTCATGCTGTCTCCACGTGACTACGGAGACTGCCAACCTGGTGAGAACCCTCAAGGCCGGTGGGGCTGATGTAGTACTTTGTGCTTCGAATCCCCTTTCAACTCAGGACGATGTAGCAGCTTCGCTTGTAGTGGATTATGATATTCCTGTATTTGCAATAAAAGGCGAGGACAGGGATACGTACTATAAGCATCTTGTTTCCGCAATAGAACACGGTCCTGACATTACCCAGGATGACGGCTGCGATCTTGTAGGGCTTCTGCATAAAGATTACAAAGACACCTATTTGAAAAGAGTAATAGGTGGAACCGAAGAAACCACAACTGGTGTAATAAGGCTAAAAAGCATGGAAAAAGAAGGGACGCTTCAAATTCCGATAATTGCGGTAAATGAGTCTGATACAAAGCATTTGTTTGACAACAGGTACGGAACAGGACAGAGCACCATAGATGGTTTGCTTAGGGCTACAAATATCCTGGTTTGCGGCAAAAACTTCGTTGTCTGCGGATATGGATGGTGCGGAAAAGGCGTGGCAATGAGAGCAAAAGGCATGGGAGCAAATGTAATTGTAACCGAAGTGGATCCAGTGAAAGCTATCGAAGCTGTTATGGATGGTTTCAGAGTAATGAAGCTCGAAGAAGCAATGCCTATTGCAGATGTAGTAATTACAGTTACGGGCAATTTGAATGTAGTTGACGAAAAGCATATAAAACTTGCAAAGGATGGGGCTATAATAGCGAATTCAGGCCACTTTAACGATGAAATAAACCTTGTTGCCCTTGAGAATCTGTCAAAATCAAAAAGGATAGTGCGTGATTTTGTGGAGGAATATACTTTATACGACGGCAGGACCGTTTACCTTCTTGCGGAGGGAAGGCTGTTAAATCTTGCTGCCGCAGAGGGACATCCCGCTGTGGTTATGGATATGAGCTTTGCAAATCAGGCCCTTGGCGCCGAGTATATTGTAAAAAACGCAAGCAATATGGAAAAGAAAGTTTATGTTCTGCCCAAGGAATTGGATAACAAGATTGCAATGCTGAAGCTCAAATCTATGGAAATTGAAATTGATGTGCTGACAGAGGAGCAGAAGAAGTACCTTTCCTCATGGGAAAGCGGAACTTGATGAGGTCATTTGCGGTAATTTGGCATTGCGTCGGCGATTATAGGAAATGATACGCATGGAAAATATATTCAAGAAATATAATATATAAAGTGAGGGATACCTGGATTGCCCTCACTTTATATTTGCTGACTTAATAAGGAGGTATTTGACGATTCCAGTTTTAAAGTAAATCCATGTATGTCGTTAATTTTGTATTTTTACAGAGCTGCTGTCGTTTATTTATTCTTTTTCTTTATTTTTTTCCACAGCCTGGACCGAAGTCAGTAAACAAACACAGGAATACAAGAATAAAGAATAATATTGCGCAGTCCCCCTTAAAGAAGTTGCCTAATACTCCATAATTGCCCCTATCTTCCATATTGGTACCTCCTTTCAGTTTATTGTTGCGGATTTTTTAATCTTTGAAGCCGAATCCACCAAAGAATCCGCCATTTACGAACAACAGTAAGAACAAAATAATAAAGAACAGGATTGCGCAATCATCATTAAAAAAGCCTCTTCCTTCAGACATTTTTCCGACCCCCTTCGAATTATGAGATAGTATATATTATTCATTGGCATAATAAAGTGTTACTATGGCTTGATAAATGAAAAACAAAATGAAATGCTCAGAATCCAGGATGTGACAGTTTTTGATTTAGTTTTTTGACTATTTATATGGTTGACAAGCACCTGAATCGGTATTAAAATTATCATGTACTTCAGTCGCCGGTGTGGCTCAGGGGTAGAGCAATTCACTCGTAATGAATAGGTCGGGGGTTCGATTCCCCCCACCGGCTCCAGATTTCAGGATTTGTCCTATGTAAAATACCGCATAAACACCGTACAAGAAATCTATTTGATTTTTGGAAGTGACTTTTGTTTTTAACTACTTGTGATTATCTTGAACAATATCAGCTAAACTGAATTTAATCACCTTTTTTAGTTCCTCAAGGCTCATCTCTACCTGGTATCCGATTTTTCCGGCGCTGAATATGATTGTCTCGAAATTGGCTGCCGATTTGTCAATTGTGGTGTGAAAATACTTTTTCATGCCAATAGGCGAACATCCTCCGTGTATGTATCCTGTGACAGGCAATAAATCCTTCGATTTCAGCATTTCGATAGATTTTTCATTAACGCTGTCGGCGGCTTTTTTTAAATCCAGCTCACGGGCAACCGGAACAAGAAACACGTAATATTTTTTGGATTTTCCCACTGTTACCAGCGTTTTAAATACCTGGTCAGGATTTTGATTTAAAACAGCTGCAACTTCAATCCCGCTAATAGCATTCGTTCCTGTATAACAATGGCTTTTATATTTAACGTTGGCTTTATCAAGTATTCTCATTACATTTGTTTTATGCGCCATGCTTCATCACCTTATATCAAATAATTAAGTTTATTCATTCAACTGCATGCTCAATCATCTAAAAGCATAGCACATATTGAGTTAACAATAAAGCCTGGCTTTAATAAGAGCACGGTCCTTCGTCATTTATGCAGGAATGTCCCATACTCAATGAATTATCGTTATATATGTTCCGACTATATCCAGCTTCCATTTGTAAAAGACAATAAACAGTAAAATTCCGCTCAATATTGTTAACACAATTCCTATAAAAATTGATTTTCGGTTTTTTGCGCTAATTAAGTTTATTCGTAAACCCACGCCGCTTGTACATAGCATACCGCTGTGGGGTCGAACAGAATATTTTTTACTGTTCATCCGGGCAATATTTAGAATTGCGCTTGCGTAGGACTGAATATTCGTATTATCCAGGTTTCTGACTATTTCGCTGTCCCTGGATGCTTCAATGTCCTGGCGAAGGCGTTTCAAAGCAATCCAAACAAGTGGATTAAACCAGTGTGCTGCCTGAATGAGTAGCAGGAAAAAATTTTTAAGATTATCATTGTGTTTGACATGCATTAACTCGTGTGTAATAACTGCTTTCTTTTCGGATTCAGACAGATTGTGCCATTGCTCAAGAGGTATGAGAACAGTTGGATTCTTTACTCCGACAACTGACGGACACTTTATTTCTTTCAGCAGTTTTTGTGGAGCAATTATTATTGATATATCCCTTCTGATTCCCCAATACAATTGCTCACTTTTCATAAAAGATAATAGTGACGCATCATGAGAAGGCTCAATTTTTTTTAGTTTACTTTTTAATTTAAGATATACGATTAATTGCCAAATAATAAAGAAAAGGAAGCCTGTTATCCATATACTGAAGATAACAAGGCCTATTATTTTGCCGTCTCCAATATACATATTCCATCCTGAGCCGTTCCAGATTTTTAGAACAGCTTCAACATTTCCTGTTGGTATAATGAATTTTCCGTCAAGTTTGCCGACCTGATTGAAGCGGATATTAAACGGCGGAAAGAGGTAACTATCCACCATTAAGCCATATGTAAAATTGGGATATGCCGGTACTGTCATCACAATAACAACCAGCAGCCATAAAATCATTCTTCCATCGCTCCACAACCTTTTGCCAAGTAATTTTCGGATTATCAAAACAAGCATGATTGCTATGGCAGAGTTCAGGGAAGTATAAAACCAGGCACATAAAAATTCAATAACATCCATTATCATCGTTTATTTACCTTCCTTTATCCTGATAATGCCTTTCTTAAATCATACCCTGTTGGATTTTGAAAAACCCTGAGGTCAAATTCGGGAACTACCGCAAGGATGTGATCAAAAATATCTGATTGAATAGCCTCATAATTTACCCATGCAGTGTCATTTGTAAAAGCGTATATCTCAATTGGAAGCCCGTGTTCAGTGGGCTGCAGCTGCCTTACCATCTGGATCATACCCTTATGCAATTTGGGATGGTTTTTCAGGTATTGTACGATGTAAGCCCTGAAGGTGCCGATATTGGTTAAATGTCTGCCATTTACGATACTTGATTCATCTATATTATGTGCGGCGTTATACTTTTCTATTTCCTCTTTTTTATTATCCAGGTATTCCTGAATGTATTGAATTTTCCTGAACCTCTCCAGCATTTCTTCATTACAGAATTTGATACTGGTCATATCAATATATATTGACCTTTTGATTCTTCTTCCCCCGGAGGCATGCATTCCTTTCCAATTTTTAAAAGATTCGGATATTAAAGCATGTGTTGGTATTGTTGTAATCGTTTTATCCCAGTTTTGAACTTTTACCGTATGTAAAGTAATGTCTATTACACTGCCGTCTGCACCGTACTTTGGCATCTCAATCCAGTCTCCGATTCCTACCATGTTATTGGCAGTAAGTTGTATACCAGCTACAAACCCAAGCAATGAATTCTGAAAGATCAGTATGAGCACTGCCGATGCGGCTCCAATACCACTTATCAGAAGCCATGGAGAACGGTCTAACAATGCACTTATAATTACAATAACACCTATAACAAAGGATATTATTTTCACAACCTGAAGAAATACTTTTATGGGTCTTGTTTTTAACACCTCAAAACTCCTGTAAATATCGTCAACTGAGTCAAGGAGCTTATCTATTGTCAGCACGATGACAAAAACAATATAACAAAAGGCAATACGCTGAATCCATGTTTGATAAGAAGGGAACACCGGGGCAAAGGCATGGATGACTGATGCCGGGACAATACGTACAATTCGGTTAAATACATTATTTTTCACCAAAATATCGTCCCATTTGCTTTTACTTCTGGCTATAAAATTTTCCAGAATCCTCAATAAGACTTTTTTGGCTATCAGATGTGCCAGCAGGCTGACAAACACTATGAATAAAGCAGCGAGTATATTAGACAAAAACAGAGATATGTCCTTACTTACACCATTAGCCGTCAAATAATTTTTTATAAACTCTATCAAGTTTAACCCCCTCCTCTTTTTGTCCCTGATGTTATATTTCTAATTTACATACTATTATTATATATGTTATATGTAATTTCAACTTTTCTTCATTTAATACAGTAAAAAGGAGACAATTCTGAAAAAAGTTAAGGACGTTCCTTCGCATAAAGTTTGGGACATTACCTTGAATAAAATTAGGGACATCCCTTCGCATAAGAATAGAGACACTCCTTCGAAGATGGAGTGTCCCTATACCTTATTGTCTCTATACCTTATTACAGAAATGTCCCCTCTGCTTTTCCTGTTTTAACAATAAATTAAACAAACAGTGCTTCTTTAATCCCACACCATTTTTCCCTGAGCTTTGGCTTTTCAATTTTCCCGGTTGGATTGCGCGGCACTTTATCGAAAATAATTTTCCTTGGCCTTTTATATTTTGGCAGTGCATTGCAGAACTCAAGAAGCTCTTCTTCCGAAACATCCCTTCCGTCTTTGGTTTCCACAATGGCTACAGGTATTTCTCCCAGCCTTTTGTCAGGCATTCCAATGACGGCTGCATCCTTGATGTCACTATGAGTCATAAGATAATTCTCAACTTCTACAGGGAATATATTTTCTCCTCCACATATAACTATGTCTTTTTTCCTGTCAACTAAATATATGAAACCGTCTTTGTCTCTTTTAGCCATATCGCCGGTATACAACCAGCCGTTTTTCAGTACTTTGGCAGTAGCTTCAGGGTTTTTGTAATAACATTTCATAACTCCGGGGCCTTTCACAATCAATTCTCCAACGGTTTCATCCGGAACAGGATTTCCTGCATCGTCAACGATCATGGCCTCCCATCCGTAACCAGGTACACCGATTGCGCCGACTTTGTGAATATTCTCGACTCCCAGATGGACACAGCCAGGACCGGTAGATTCACTTAAGCCATAGTTGGTATCATAAAGCTGGTTGGGGAAAAACTCTTTCCACCTGTGCACAAGGCTTGGAGGAACAGGCTGGGCGCCAATATGCATAAGCCTCCATTGTTTCAGTTCATAATCATCAAGATTTAATCTGCCGCTTTCTATTTCGTTAAGAATGTCCTGAGCCCAGGGTACAAGAAGCCATACAATGGTTGCTTTTTCTTCCGATACGGCTTCTAAAATCCATTCCGGCTTGACTCCTTTTAATATAACTGCTTTCGACCCAACGAGAAGACTTCCAAACCAGTGCATTTTGGCTCCTGTATGGTAAAGAGGGGGAATGCACAAAAAATTGTCTTCGTGGGTTTGGTGATGATGCTTGTTCTCAGTAATACATGCCGACATAAGGTTTGAATGCGTTAAGAGAATCGGTTTCGGCATGCCGGTTGTACCTGATGTAAAGTACAGTGCCGCTTCATCATCGTCTGCAATCTCAACATCCGGAGCATCCGATGGATACTTTTCCAATAACCCGGCATATGTCACATACCTGTCGGAAAACTTGTTTGCCAAATTATTTTTTAGTTTGCTGCAGGGAGCAGCGTTGGTTTGAGATACAGCGTCAACAAAAATGAATTTATCTATGAAAGAAAGTTCATCTTTTATTTTTTCAATTCTCTCGCAAAATTCAGGACCGTATATGAATATTTTCGCTTCTGCGGTAGCTGTGCACTTTTTAATTTCTTCCGCCGTGAATCTGAAATTAAGCGGGACAGCAAGAGCCCCTGTTTTCAGAATTCCAAAGTAACAGGGAAGCCATTCGAGGCAGTTCATCAATAAAAGTACAACTTTATCTCCCTTTTTTACACCAAAATCTATCAGAGCATTTGCAATTTTATTGGATTGGTTTTCAAACTCAAGCCATGTGATTTCTCTTCGACTTGCTATTGAAGGTTCGCGCTCTACCAGACTGACTTCATCAGGATATAGCGTTGCATTTTTCGAAAGCAATTCTGTTATTAGCATAATAAATGACCCCCGTCCTACCGTTCTTCATCTAAATTAATATCTATATCAGCTATTT
>DULF01000230.1 GCA_012840535.1 Clostridiaceae bacterium | reverse complement strand
GGAAAAGACCATCAGCAATATGTGCGCAATTTGTGCAGGAAATGATGTTGTAATGAACTCTGGAATGTTTGCTACTGGTCTTACGATTAGCCTTGAACAACTTATCCTGGATGATGAAATCAACGGAATAATCAGAAGGCTCCACAGAGGCATTGATGTAAATGAGAAAACTATTGGTGCTGAGGTAATAAAGAGAGTAGGCCCCAGAGGGAATTTCATTATTGAAGACCATACTTTCGAGTTCTTAAGAAGCGGAGAATTCAGAGAAGTAAAAGTTTCCAACACGAAAAATTACGATAACTGGATCAGTGCCGGCGCACCATCCGTGGTAGAAAATGCAAGCAAAAAGGCGAAGGAAATTCTCAAAGCAGGTAATGACAAAAAACTTGACAATAAAATAATTGAAAAGATGAGCGATATCATCAAAGAATTTGAAAAAGGACTTGGGAAATAAGTAATCAGGGACCCTTCTTAATACGAAAAGAATCATATTCCATTAAGAAGGGTCCCTAAATGTATGAAAAACAGAGAGATTTATTTTCCTGCTGAATATTTGGATTTCTTATCCCATCCTCAAATTTCTTACCGAATCTCTCACAATAAGGTTGTCTGAAGCTACGACAACATTATCTACTTGCTGCCCGTTTATTTTTTTGACTATCATGTCCATTGCAAGACTTCCCATCAGCTTTTTATCAATTCTTATTGTGGTTAAAGCCGGCTCAATGAACCGGGACAGAATAATATCGTCAATACCTATGAAGGAAATATCCTCCGGAACTCTGTATCCATTTGCCTTTACGCATTTAATAGCACTGGCGGCGTACATGTCTACTGTACATAGTACGGCGGTGGGTATGTTTTGTGAATTTAATATTCTTTGCATGCATTCATAAGCGGATTCTTCATTTTTTTCATCATTAGCATCAATTTGAATCCAAGAAGAAGGAATTGATATCCCCTTGCTGTCAAGAGCTTTTTTAAAGCCTGAAAAAACCTGAGTATAGAAATTCGGGCAAGTACACGAGGTTATAAAAGCAATATCGTTATGGCCGTTTTCAATAAGGTGCATGGTCGCTGTATAAGCAGCTTTTTCATAATCAGCCATAACATAGGAATAGGTATCGCTATCGGGGTGTGCATCAATAACCACACACGGTATTCCGAGGTTTTCAATTTCATTGAGAATATAGCTTTCAGTGTCCTGAAAGAAAATTACGCCGTCAGTGTCTTTTTGTTTAATTATTTCCGGAAACTCGAATTTGTTCCCTACGGCAGGAATGTCTGTAAAAACAATGTTGTAGCCGTACTCTTTGCTTTTTTCAAGCAAGCCTTGTGCAATTTCAAAATAAAATAGATTATTAAACGGAGATGCATCTTTTCTTACAACAATGCTTATATTAAAACTCTTTTTCAATATTAAGCGCCTTGAACTCAGGCTTGGCCTGAAATTGGTTTCCTCTATTATTTCAATAACCTTTTTTCTAGTACTATTGCTTACACCTGGCTTATTATTAATTACAAAAGAAACTACAGTAGGTGAAACACCGGCCATTCTTGCAATATCTTTAATTGTAAGTCTTTCCAT
>DULF01000155.1 GCA_012840535.1 Clostridiaceae bacterium | reverse complement strand
TTTACTGTTTCGCTCACAGGAACCAAAACATCGTCCCTTGCAGCAAAAAGAAAGCATGGGCATGTTTTATCATCCACTTCCAGTACAGGGGAAGGTATCCCAGGTTTAAAGGATTCCCAGAACTCTTTTGACAAAGCGGCATATCCTAATATCGCAGCATTGGGCCTGTTTTTGCTCATTGTAGCCGCACACCCTGCCAGATGTCCGCCTGCCGAAAATCCAATTACAGCAATTTTGTCTTCATACACATGCCATTCCTCTGTCTTGCTTCTAATCATCTCCATCGCCATTTCATAATCATTCAGGGGATTTGGCCAGGTGCTGTGCTCTTTTACTGAATAGCGCAGAATAAACGCCTGGTATCCCGCTTTCGCATAAGCAAAGGCCACCGGTTCTGCCTCCCTGTCGGAACACATGGCATAGCCACCGCCTGGAAGTATCAATACGGCAGGCCTTTTCTTCAATTTTTGAAATTCTCCGCCAACATCCTGAATCATTACGGTGAGGCTTACGTTTCTCTTCTCATCCAAAATGATCTTATCATAATGCATAATAAGTCCCCCTTTTTGTTAAATTTCTTTTACAATCCATTTTATAATCTTTTCTCTATCCTTTTATGGATCCTAACATAACTCCCTTTTCGAAATATTTCTGCACAAAAGGATAAACGCATAGTAGGGGCAGCGACGATACGATCACGGTACAGTATTTGATAACCTGAGCATAGACATCTGACATCCTAAAATCGCCCACACCTTGCATAATATAACTTGTCTCGTCTTGAATAAGGATCTCCCTTAGAATAAGCTGTAACGGAAAGAGCTTTCTGTCTTTCAAGAATATGGACGCATGGAACCATGAGTTCCAATGTGCCACTGCTGAGAATAAAACAATCACTGCAATGGTGTTTTTTGTTAAGGGTATATAAATCTTATATAAGATGGTCAGATAGCCAGCACCATCCATTTTTGCAGATTCTTCCATACTATCCGGAACCTCACTCATTGCACTTCTCATAATGATAAGGTGAAATGCGGAAACCGCATTAGGAATGATCATAGCTAACCTTGAATCGATAAGGCCTAATTTCTTTACCACCATATAAAAGGGCACAAGACCGCCATTAAATAGTATGGTTAGAAGGATAAAGAACATGATATGATTTTTCCACATCAGTTTTTTTCTTGATAAGGCATATCCTCCTATGGAGGCAAGCAAAACATTCAAGCTCGTAGCAGATACAACATAAAAAATTGTATTCATATAACTTCTAGCGAAATTCGCATTTTGAAAAATAAGCTGATATCCCGTCATAGAGAATCCCAACGGTTTGTAGATAATTCCGCTGTGATGCGTCAATGCGACAGGATCGCTTACCGAACCGAACAATACATGGACCATCGGTGCCACACAAGCTATACCTACCATACTCAGTATAATTGTATTGATGATTTCAAATATGATTTCTCCAAAGGACTTTTTTTGTTTCATTTTTTTTACTCCTTTTAAAACAGGCTGGTTTCGGAAAACTTCCTGCTCATTTTATTCGAGAAAACAATCAAGGATAAACTTATAACTGAATTGAAAAGACCAACAGCAGTGCTAAAATCATATTTGAATTCCTGCAAGCCTTTGCGGTATACGAAGGTGGATATGATATCCGCCGTTTTATAGGTCAATGGCGAATAGAGAAGCAGGATTTTTTCAGAACCCACACTCAAAAGGCTTCCAGTCCTCAGAATCAATAAGGTTATGATGGTGGAGGAAATGCCGGGCAATGTGATATGCCACATTTGTTTCCACCTGCCGGCTCCGTCCAGGCTGGCCGCTTGGTATAGTTCCTGATCCACTCCTGCTATAGCCGCCAAGTATATAATACTGTTGAATCCCATATTTTGCCATATATTTGAACTCACAAATATAGCCCTGAAATATTCCGGCTTGGACAGCCAATTCTTTTTTTCTCCTCCAAAGAGGGAAACAATTTGACTGATGACTCCGTTACTTCCGGTAAAATCGACAATAATGCCGGCAATTACAACCATGGAGATAAAAAAAGGCATGTAAGAAATTGTCTGGATGGTTTTCTTAAAGTATTTATTTCGTACTTCATTAAGAAGCAGCGCAAAAATGATGGGCGCAGGAAAACCAAAAAGCATGTCATAAAAACTCAACAGGAACGTATTTCTGATAAGCCTGGAAAAATAAATGTTGTTAAAAAAATCTATAAAATGTTTAAACCCGACCCATTTACTTGCAAATATTCCGCCTGCAGGACTATAATCCTGAAATGCCATAAGCAGCCCCGACATGGGAACATAGCTGAAAATAATGAAATATGCAATAATAGGACTTAGCATCAGGTATATAACCTTATTTTCTTTAAAATCCTTTTTAATGTCAGTCAACTTCATAAAATGCCTCCCGTATCGAACAAAGCATACAGTCCATTCACCCGTCCGATTTACCTCATTCATTAATATTAATACAGATGCCTTATCATACGGGAGTCAGGAAATAAAACAACCCATATCCAAATCCTGACTCCCGTATTCAAACTAAAGGCAGATTGCTTTTTTATTTTCTGGAATTGTATCTCTCTAAAGCTGCCTGTTGAATTGCAATCGCCTCATCGATCTTCATGTCCTTTAATTGGGCTACGAATTCATCATAATCACTCAAGGGCTTTTCCCCAATGATGAACTGGAGCGTCATCTCGGAAACATAAGTGTTAATTTCCGACATAATGCTGTTAAATTTCCCTGTTTCATCTTCTGTGAGCGAAAGCATCATTGGCATAACCCAGTCATTGCCCGCATTCTGTCCCCATATTCTGTAATTCTCCAAATGAACTGGCTCCGTAAACGACATTTCAAGATCCCTGTCGGGGCACATTGCCCATGGATCCGTCCATTTGTAGGTGGCGTCATTTATGTTTCCTTCCTCGCTTTTGAGGATTACATCGGTAAGTTGCGGTTTCCCTTCCACCATAATATATGTCGTTCCTTCAATACCATAATTCGTAAGCAATTGTCCATCTGGAGAATACAGGTAATTAATCCACTTTGCAGCAAGTTCAGTGTTTTTGCATGCCCTGGTAACTGCAACCATGCCCCCTACGCCCGCGCCTATCCTGCCCTTCAGACCATGAATATACAGTTTGTCCCCTGGATTTTTAACCGGTGCAGGAATAGCGGTCAAGGCATATTTTTCATTTCCGGACAAATGTTTGTAAACCCCTGTTAATGCCGAGGCTGCCCAAAATATACCTGATTTTCCTGTAGCTACATAATTTGCATCGGGATTATAGAAGGGAGCCTTGTTGGTCATAAAGTCTTTGCTGATCAGACCCTCATTTATCCATTTGTTGAGCATCTCCAGGTACTCTCTGTAACCTTCTTCAAGAGGCCCGAATTTTACTTTTCCGTCTACCTGATAGAAACCTGGTCCGACCTGGTAACCCGACAACAATTCACCACTCGGATAGATGGCGGTATGATACATAAACAAGGGAGCCTCTGCGTTTTTCTTTTCTTTAAAAGCCTTTAGCGTAGCATACCAGTCGTCATAAGTCACTGGTACTTTCAGCCCCAGCTCATCCAGCCAATCCTGCCTTACAAAAAAGCCGCCCCATGGATTCGTAGCATCTTCTGTTTCAACTTTGTAAAACTGGAAGAAACCCGGCATGATTCCATCGTCGGTGATGGTATCCTTCCTGAATGTCTCATAGGTCTCCCTTAAGTATTTATAATTGGGAACATATTGATCTGTCAGTTCTGATACATCCAAATATATTCCATCTTTCACGGCTTTGCCTGCGCCTCCGGGATACATGCTTGGAGCGTTGTCATATATAAGGTCAGGCAATTCATTGGAAGATACCATGAGATTGAAAGCCTCAAAAGACTGGTTGTTGGATGTGGAAGGAGAAATCCATTCTATATGGATACCCGTTCTCTTCTCCAGTTCCTTCTGGACCTCATTATTTTCATAAGAACCGATGATTTTGGCAGCTTCCGGAATAATGGGTCTCCAGACTTTCAGCGTAACTTTTTCCTGTGTTAAAGGTAAAGCGGGGTTTCCAGCAGTCGGCGCCGGTTCTGTCGTAGTCGCTTCAGTACTTGTTGTATCCGAAGAAGAAGTTGTTGAAGTTTGTGGAGTTTTCTTGCCAGAAGAGCCGCAACCAGATAACATGGTTAATACATAAACCACACCAAGCAGAATTGTTAAAACTTTCTTAAAACTTGTCATTTTGTTTTCCCCCTTTATTGGCAGATTTAATTCTGATTTGTTGCCTGTTGAAATGTCAGCCGACGCGTCCGGCCAAATACATTTCAATCATACAATGATTTTCTGACCTTTGTCTATGACTGTTTTTTTCTCTTATCAAAAATGTTCACTGCTATCAATTATGGCCAAAAAGCGATTTGGACTTATGAATTATCAATTTTTTTCAATTATCATATTTTGCACTGCTAAACCTTCATCCAGCCTGTTCACTGAATTCTCAACCGATCATACTCAGCATTATGGTTGTCATGGATTGCATGGATCATTCTTGTCCATGAATTCATCATCGTTGAAACCTCTCTTAATCCTTATTCCCCGAAACAAGCTCTTAGTTCCCGCACCAGAAATCATTCACAATCCTCGCAATAAACTTCCTGTTCAGGATTCTGTCGTGTATTGCCTGGCGGAAAATAAGGGCTATCCCATACGCATCTGCATACTCAGCGAAATATTTCACTGCGTCCGCCACTTCTTCTACGGCAAAGGGAATGGGTTCCTCATCGTGTTTCAGTTGTTCCATTGGTCTTTTAAAATATAAGACAAATTTTAATAACATTCCATAATTGCAGCTTGTAAAACAGGAACGGTGATCATAATAATCATTTCTTTATTTCATCAGGTTTCGCGTTCTTTTTGCCTACCTCATTTAATTCCATATCCCTAAACTTCCCTGGAGTTACACCTTCGTATCTTTTAAAAGCCCTGATGAAGGCAACATCATTATAATAACCAACTTTTTTAGCAATGTCTTTCAGGTTCATATTCGTGCTCTTTATTAACTCTTTCGCTTTGTCAATACGCAGCTTGTGGATATAGTCCAGCAACCCCATGCCCATATTTTTCTTAAACAGCCGAGACATGCTTGAAATACTGATTCCTGAAACAACTGAAATATTTGAAACGCTGATATTGGGATCGTTATAATTTTCCTTTACATACTTGACAATTTTATCATATTTTTCATTTAGAGAAAGATTCATATCTACTTTTTTATAATATTCCTTGCTTAACATTTGGAAAATATCATTGATCTGCTTTTGTATCTCAGATATCGACTTGCAGTCCGTAAGTCTCCGAACGATATCAAAATCATCAAACATTTTGGCATTCATTTTGATTCGAATTTCACCCAATGCATTCATCATGATATTCAGTAACCCGAAAACACGGCATTTTACAATCTGGAGAGAAGGAGTGGTCTTCAGTATATCATTTACGATGATGTCGTTTAAAATTTCCTCAGCCCCGTTGAAATCTTTGTTAATAATACAATTTGCGAATTGTCGCTCTTTATTAAAGATGATACTTTCTTCCAATCCCAGTTTTCTTAAACGAAAAACTTCGTCATAATAAATGATCGGGTTAATGTCATCGGCCAGCAGTTTATATTCAATCACATCCATGGCTTCAGAATAAGCTTTGGCAATCCCTTTAATTTCAGGATGTATTCTGCTTACAGCTACAGATACAGTTAAGCCAAGCATTTCAAGCAGCTTAATGGTGCGTAACGCTATTTTTTCCACAACATCTCTTGCAGTATGAGGCTCTTTATTACCATCATGATTCAAATTTATATTAACAAGACAACACATCCTGCCATCTACTTCAGCCAGATATATAGGAAGTTTTTCTTCTTCCAGCTCTTCATTCACATATTTAATCATGGAATTGATAATATCAACATCTTCAAACTTATCCCCATAATTCTTATAAATCATTCCATTATAATTATCGATTTTATCTATTTGAAAAATCATCACAAGAAAGCCTTCTCCACTGAATTTAACATCATATAGTTCGCAAGAATCTAAAACGGACAGTTCATCTGAAAACCTTCCTCGCATAAGGTTTGCAAAAAAATTATTTCTCATGGCATCTTTCTGTTGTGTCAGTTTGTCTTTCAAACTGTCCTTTTCTTTAATGAGTTCAAGCATAGCCTTTTCCAGAAACACAAACTCGTTATCATTTGCATCTACATATTGATGATCGCTGTAGCCGATAACCTGGGTAAGGTTTTTTAGAGGTTTGTAATTTCGTCTTGCCAAATAAAACACAATGATAAATCCGAACAGCAGGCAAACTAGGATATAAACAGCGATCATCAGTTTTATATACTCAACTTTTTCCATAAAAATCTCTGTAGGCATTATGGAGGCATATTCCCAGTTGTTTACTGTCGACCGGACATGCGTAACAACTACTTTTTTCCCGTTATACTGCTCTTTGAATATGGCATGCGCACTTCCAAGAGATGAATATAGCATGAAATCAGGCAGATTTTCCATGCTGCCCGAGCATATAAATTCATTTTTTTCATCAATGATTGCAATGGTTGCACTAGGTGTCCATTGCGCATTCCGAAGAACACTTTCCAGTTTTGCTCCATCCATCAGTATTGCAACCTTTGCACTGGGCGATTTGAAATCTATCCCCGGTACAGGCCTGATGTAAACGACCTTGCTTGAAATTTGACCGTTTCCATCATCCACTTTTATGATTCTATAATCATCTGTCACTCCGGAATGCATCATCTCAAGCCATTGTGCGGTATCCATTCCAAACTCCGAGCGAATTATATCGTCATAGTCATCAGAGGTAACTCTTTTAAAATCACTCAAAATATAGTCACTATCCCTGAAATAAATATAAATCCCTTCGATATTGCTGTTAGACAGCTTCAAATAACTCATATATTTCTGGAGTTCATACAAAGAGTAAACATGATCCGGTGTAAGTCCCGTCTTCTTATACATTAAACCTCGGACCCTGTTATCAAGAGAAAGTGCGCTGCTTATCCGCTCTATTTCTACCAAACTACTGTCCAGAAGAGTTTTCATCTGCCCCAACGAAGCTTGATGCACCTTGTTTACTTCTTCATCAATAATTTTTATTGATTGGACATACAATAACGAGCCTATTATAAGAGGGATTACTAAAACAATTACATAGGATCTCAACCAGGAAATAAATACTTTATTCCGTTTTTTCATTAGCTCCTTTAGCAACATTTTGTCTCCTCCCTCTTCGTGCGACAGGGGAGGTTCTCACTGTCGCAAGATAATTAAAAGTGAAGGAATGGATAAAGAGAAGGTTTAATTTTGATTAAGCTCATCCATACAGCAAGCTCACTCTTAATAAAATACAAAATAAAAACTCTCGTCTTGTGCCTGATTTTTTACTTTGTAAAATTTGTGAATGGTGGAGCCTTCAATATACTTCTTATCATGTTCATAATTCCACTGATAATTTGTCGAACTGTTAAAGCTTATATAAGCTATCTCGATAATTATGCACATAATATCTCATGTTGCTTTTTCCGCGCCGAATAACGATGTGACCTTCTGCCTCCAGTTTTTCTTTTTGTGCCTCAATACCACCTGGATATTTTGGATTTAACTCACCATTCGCCTTAAGTGTTCTCCAATACGGTGTTTTATCGTCTTTCCTTTGTTCGCTCGCCCATGCTGCAATAGAAATAAAAATTCCCGCGGTGATGGGATCTGTAAAATCCGCATTATTTGCCTTTGCAAAGTAATCCCTAATCTGTCCTACTGTGATAACTTTGCCTAATGGTACTGTCTTCATCACTCGGTCGTAGTCAATAGGCGGGGCAAAATACATCAGCTCGCCGCCATACTTTTCAATACTTTTTTTATCAGTAATAATTTGCACTTTAGGCATATCCTTATTATTATGCAGCATTGCATTGAAATCTTTGTTCTGTTCATTTGCCATACTAACCTCCATTCCGCCGCTACCGCTGGCGGCACAAATAGTAATGAAAAAAAATGGTGTGCGGTTTTCACCACTTTGATATCATTAAGCTGAGGGGCGAAGATACACTACAAAGCACGGTGGGGTGAGTCGTAGACTGCTCTTCTCAGCTTAAATCAGTATTCTAACCAGTGTAAGAATCACCTTTCAAGCACAAATAAGTGGCTCTATAAGACCGCAAGCTAATCATTGCTTTAGCTTCTCGTTAAATGTGTGGTGATTCAGTCAATGTCTTCCTCCTCAACTACTAATTTCTCAAAGGAGGTTGTGCCATGAAAGTTGTTTACCCTATCTGCTGCGGCGTCGATGTTCATAAGACTTTTCTCGTCGCCACGCTCATTACTACACAGGGAATCGTCCCACATTACTCAAAAAAGCGATTTTCCACCTTCAACAATTCCATCTTACAGTTTAAACAGTGGTTAATCGACAACAACTGCTTTGACATCTGCATGGAATCCACCGGGAAGTATTGGGTCCCAGTCTACAATCTTTTGGAAGATACCATCCATATCACTGTCGCCAACCCCAAATGGGTGAAGGCTGTAAAAGGAAACAAGGATGATAAGAAAGATTCCAAGTGGATCGGAGACCTCTTCCGGTTGGGTTTGGTACCTGGAAGTTATATTCCCAGTAAACCCATTCGTATTCTCCGTGAATACACCCGATACCGTTACAAACTTGTTTGCTGTAAAAGCAGTGAAAAGAACCGTTTTCAAAATGCTTTCACTGTTTGCAATGTAGCCCTTGATGCTGTCGTCTCCGACATGTTTGGCAAATCTGCCTCTTCCATCACGGACTACTTGGTTTCCTCTGATTCCTTTGACCCGGTACATTGTTCATCTCTTCTTCACAAATCCTTGAAGAAAAAAGCAGATACCGTGATTGAATCCATTGAAGGATACCAGATGACCCAGGAACAAAAGGAACGTATCGGAATGGTCCGCTCCCATCTGGAATTCGTCCAACAGTCTATTGCCAAGCTGGATGAAAAGTTAGACAAAATGGTTGCTCCTTATGAAAGCGCCATTAGTCTACTCTGTACCATTCCCGGAGTTGATAGGGAATCTGCCATCACCATCATCTCCGAGATTGGTACAGATATGTCTCAGTTTGCCAACTCCAAGCGTTTGTGTTGTTGGGCGGGACTAACCCCGGGCAACAACGAATCTGCCGGTAAGAAGAAATCTGTCCGAATTACACGTGCCGGTGTCTACCTCAAACCTGCATTGGTGCAAGTTGCCCATGCAGCCGTGAAATCGGATAAGGCTCCTTACTACAAAATCAAGTACGAACGTCTTTACAAAAGGAGGGGCAAAAAAAGAGCCATTATTGCTATCGCAAGGATGATACTTACCGCCATTTACAACATGTTTGTTACCGGCGAAATGTGGAATCCAAGCGATTTGTACAAAATTGACATGCCACAAGAAATGCTGGAAAAACAGAAGGAGAAAGCAATTAAACAAGCTGTAAAACTCCTCGTTTCCAATGGTGTAATAAAAGCTACTGACATTTCTGTGGCTTAAACTTACAGCTATTAAATTTTCAAAGGACAATAGTACCTTTATTTAAGTGTGCCCATTTTTAAACTACGTTGAGTTATTTTTCAAGCTAATGCACCTCCTATGAGTAAAGTATAAATCATCCCGATTTTTTATGCAATGAGACAGTTTGTAATTTTTTTCAAATTCTCTTTATCTGTGCGTTATATAAATAATCTGAACATAGCATATCAAAGAAATTGAAAAGACAAAAGGACAAAAACCACGAGGGTTCAAGTCCTTCTACTTCATTTGTGAATGGTGGAGCATAGGGGACTTGAACCCCAGACCCCCGCGTTGCGAACGCGATGCTCTCCCAACTGAGCTAATGCCCCGAAAAAAATTGGTGGGGAATGTTGGATTCGAACCAACGACTTCTACCGTGTGAAGGTAGCACTCTCCCACTGAGTTAATCCCCCTTAAGTTTTCAGATCATAAAAACTCTATATTAACAAAATTTTACTACATTCTGATATATCCTGTCAATTCAGTGAATATAATACTTTTGACAAAAACTCTTTTGTTCTTGGATTTTCAGGATTTGTAAAAATTTTGTCCGGCGTGTTTTCTTCTATGATTCTGCCTTCGTCCATAAATAAAACTCTTGTGGCAACATTCCTCGCAAATCCCATTTCATGGGTCACAATGACCATT
>DULF01000154.1 GCA_012840535.1 Clostridiaceae bacterium | reverse complement strand
GCACTGAGCATCCGCTTGTGCAAAGATATTTGGCTGAGAGTGTAGAAGGGCTGTTCCGCTCCATCCCGGATCTTGACGGCATTATCATTATAATAGGCGGCGAATCATTTTATCATTGCTTTATGCGCCCTTATGGCATGGAAAAGGGACATACAAACTGCAGCCGTTGTGAGGCTTTAGGCGCGGAGCGCGTGGTCTCCAATCTGTGTAATACGCTTGTCAGGGCAGCAAGGCGCGTAAATCCGGAAGCAGAGGTTATTGCATGGCCTTATTCAGCCTCGTATGTATGGTCAGCTGATGATGCCCAGGAAGAATTCATGCGTTTGCTTGAGCCAGGGGTCTCCATCCTGACAGAAATGGAGAAGGATGAAATTGTTCAAAAACCAGGCGGTATTGAAAAAAGACTATGGGACTACAGCATTGACCTAATAGGACCTGGTAAACGCGCAGCAACCCAGCTTAAGGTGAGCAGGGAAACCAGTGTGCCTGTGCATATACTTAGCATGGCTGAAATGTCTTTTGAAGCCGCCCTTCTTCCCTTTGTACCTGCTCTGGACCGTTGGGTCGCACGTTCTGAGGCTCTCGCATGCTCCGGGGCAAAAGGTGTTTATTTATGGAATATGGGACCTTTCATCGGCCTTTCAAGCGGTGAAATATACCAATATAAATGGTTTTCTCCTGCGCCTTCAGCAGAGGAATTGCTGTCTGATTTTGCAAAACGAATTGCCGGAGGCTGCAAAGCCGGTGAATTGCTGCGGATGGCCTGGAGGGAAGTTTCAAACGGTTTTGCTTATATGCCGTTGATAAATTCATATTACAAGGGACCCCATTATCTCGGACCTGCTCATCCCATAGTGATTAATTTCGATACTGCTATTCCGGATATATTTTACGGTTACTATTTGTTTTTGGCAGAGATAAACCCTGAAAGCGCTGCTCAACCGCTTCCGGTTTATGATTTAAACCCTGAATTTGTTTCCGAATATGCCGGACCGGAGACTTTACCGGTTCTTGAAACCTATTACCGTGTTGTGCAGGATCATTTGGAACGCGCAGTAACCTTGCTCAATGAGGCCGATCCGTTGATACCGGAACGCTTGCGTACTGTATACGATGCTGAGACTCTGCCAATCCGATGGTTTTGCCATACTGCCAGAACATTAGGCAATTTCTATGAAAGCTTTCGCCTTGTTTGCAAGCTCAAGAAACTGATTGAGGCGGTTTCAACAGCCAGTGATGAAGATATAAAAAAAGGGAAAAATGCTCTTGAGCGGCTTAAAAAAGTGTTGCAAGACGAAAGACAAAATGCGCTTGATGCTGTTATAATCGCCGTAAAGGATGCAAGACTTGAAACGTTGTATCGTTTAGACCACAGTTTTAACAAACTTATTGACATGCTCAATGCAAAAATAGAATTATTGGATAAACAGATCGCAGAAGATGTTCCGAAATTGGAAAGGCAGTTTAAGAGATAATGAAATAATAAGAGAAATGATGCACTGGTATTCCAATATTTTCTGGCTGTACAGATTCAACGGGTTTTCATGGCAGCCGGAAAATTTGATTTTTTAGAAGATTTGTATTATAATCCTTATATGTTTATGACATTATACAAAGGCCACTTTGAATTGTTTCGGAGTGGTTTTTTATTATATGGAACAAAGATGTTTATATTTCGTCAAGGTTATGTGCAGCACGTGGAACAAAAGGAGCGTTGGCATGGTGAAAACAGGGACTGGAGTAGGGAATGGAGCTAGAATAAAAGCTGCAGCCCGAAAATATGTATTCAGTGATAAAAAATTCTATACCAGCATGTTAACTATTGCAATGCCTATAGTCTTGCAAAACTTTATAGGTTCATCCCTCAACATGGTGGATACGGTCATGATCGGCCAGGTTGGAGAGGACCAAATTGCTGCAGTAGGGATTGCCAACCAGTATTTTCTTCTTTTTGTTCTTTTTATCTTAGGAATCCATAGCGGCTGCGGTGTTTTTATTTCCCAGTTTTGGGGAAAAGGGGACAGGCACAATATCCGCAAAGTATTGTTGACGGGCCTGATTACTTCTGTTGCTTTATCAGTATTGTTTATGATACCTGCATTATTTTATTCAAAAGGTGTTATAACCATATTTAATAACGAACCGTCAGTTGTTTCGGAGGGCTCTGCATATCTGAAAATTGTATGCGCAAGTTATATATTTACAGCTTTGAGTTTTGGTTACGGGTTTGCTTCCCGCAGCATCGGCAACGCATTAATGCCAATGGCTGCAAGCATAGCAGGGCTGGTCAGCAACGCTGTTTTGAACTATATCCTTATATTCGGAAAACTTGGCGCCCCGGCGATGGGAGTAAGAGGAGCTGCCATTGCCACGGTAATTGCGAGAGCCGTGGAAACGCTTATTATGATGGCATATATCTATGCTTCAGGCAAAAATGTTCTTGCTGTGCGGCTCAGTGAGTCGAAGGGGATTAACAGGGATTTTGTAATAAAAGTTTTCAAGACAGTTATTCCTGTTGTCTTGAACGAGAGCAGCTGGGCTTTGGGCTTTGTAGCATACTCAGTGGCATATGGACGTATCGGCGCCAATGCAATTACTGCTGTGCAGATTTGCAATACTGTACAAAACATGTTCACTGTCGCATTATTTGGACTTGCGGGAGCTGCTGCCGTTATGGTGGGACATAAGATAGGTGAAGGCAATGAAGAGGAGGGAAAAATTTATGCCTGGCGGTTTATAATCCTCTCTCTGGTTGGAGGGTTAGCCGCAGGCGGGCTTCTGGCTGCCTCTTCGCCTCTTATACTGTCTTTTTTCAAGGTGTCTGCCGGAGTGTACGAAAGCGCGCTTTGGATATTATATATGACATCTGTTATCATGGTAGCCAGGTGTTTTAACATTATAACTATTGTTGGCATTTTGCGCGGAGCCGGGGACGCAAGGTTTGCATTTATTGCTGAAGGAATAACAATGTGGTTTGTTGGCGTGCCTTTGTCTTTTATCGGCGCATGCGTGCTTAAGCTGCCTGTTCACTACGTGGTAGCTTTGGTCACTGTGGAGGAAGTTGTCAAGAGTATTATTGTTTTGATAAGGCTTTTTTCTAATAAGTGGGTAAAAAATGTGGTAAATGAGTTTGCGGGAATAATGTAAGGGGACACTCCTCTCTCGAGTAAAAAGTATTTCACATAGGTTGAGGGGTGTCCACTTAAGAAGGGCTGTCTTATGAAAAAGATTTTAATTGTTGATGATGATGAGCTGATTGCCAACCTCGTAGAAGAGAACCTTAAGCTGGAAGGCTTTGAAACTCAAGTCTGCCATGATGGCATTGCTGCGCTTAAAATGTTTGAGGAATATAAGCCGGATTTAGTGGTGCTTGACGTGATGATGCCCGGGCTTGACGGTTTTCACGTCTGCAGGAAGCTTCAGGATACCGGAGTGCCCATAGTTATGCTTACCGCCAAAAATGACATATCTGATAAACTAATAGGCCTTGAAGCGGGAGCGGATGATTATATTGTCAAGCCTTTTGACAGCAGGGAACTTGTAGCGAGAATACGAAGCATTTTCAGAAGGATTGACAAAGCAAATGAAAAAGCTTTGAAACAGGATGAACGTTTAAAATTGCATAAAGGTTTGCGAATAGATAAAGAATCCAGAATGGCTTATATTAATGGCAGGGAGTTAAACCTGACTCCTACGGAGTTTGAACTGATGCTGCTTTTCAGTAAAAATCCCGGAAAAGCCTTCAGCAGAGAACAGCTTCTGGATAAAGTATGGGGTTATGAATTCCTTGGAGATTCAAGAACTGTGGACATACATATACAGCGGCTGAGAAAAAAGCTGGGAGAATACAGCAGTTGCATAGAAACAGTTTTTGGCATAGGATACCGCTATAAGGAGCCTTGATATGAAACTCAGAGTTAAAGTTATTTCCTCCAATATGCTAATTATAACCGCAATACTTCTTGTCGGTGGCCTTACAATACTTAAGACCGTGGATAATTTTAACCTTTACACTATATATCAATACCTTGACAGTCAGAGCAATTTTTCACAGCAGTACATTTCTGAATATTTGAAAAACAAGAAAAATCAGGGCGAGGCACTTATAATGGACAAGGCATATCTTGAGGATAAGCTGGGAAAACAGGTAGGATGCAAGGTCACCATAAGCGGAGCTGATGAAAAAGAATCCACTCCGTTGCAAAAAAGCGCACTTGAAGGAAATAAGGCTTATCTGGTGAGCACAGAGGGACCGGATAGGATTTTTTATATGTCTTTTCCTGTCATTTCAAAGAATGCCTTTATCGGCTCAGTAACATTCGAATATTCTCTTTATCAGGCAGACAGTATGAGAAGGAGCTTGCTTTTTACAATTCTTATCCTGTTTGTCGTTGCATTGGCTGTCTCCTTTATTCTGAGCCTTGTCTTCTCTTATAGATTGATAAAACCGCTTGAGAAGTTGACTGCTGCGACAAGGGAATTTTCAAAAGGTAATTTCAAAGAAATTGGAAGTATTAATACAAAAGATGAAATAGAAAAGCTTGCATCTTCTTTTAATGAAATGGGGCAGGACATAAAAGCTATGATAGGACAGCTAAAAACTGAGCAGGAAAAGCAGAAGAAATTTCTGGATAATGTTACACACGAAATAAGGACGCCTCTCACAAATATACTGGGATATGCAGATTTGTTAAACAGGGTGGAGGACGAAAGCGCAAGAGGAAAATACACATCATATATTACCAGGGAAGGCAACAGGCTTCTCAATATGGTTAACAGCTTGCTTGAGCTTTCACGGCTCAACAGATATGAGCTTTCGGTGGAAAAAACTCAGACTGATTTGAAAACTCTGATTGAGACGGCTATGGAGCTTATGGCTGAGCGGGCTAAAAGGTCAGGATTCACAGTAGAATGTAGCCTTCAAAATGTAACAGCCTTAGTAGATGGTGAAAAAATCAAACAGGCCATTATAAATCTGCTGGATAACTCTATAAAATATTCTGAAGGGGACAGAATAAATATAAGGCTCTGGAAAGAAGAATTGGTTTATATAAGTGTAACAGACAACGGAAAAGGAATACCAGAAGATGACCTTAAACATATAACTGAACCTTTTTACCGCGTTGACAAGTCGAGGAGCAGGAAGCTCGGGGGCAGCGGACTTGGCCTTTCCATTTGCAGGGATATTGTAAAAGCACATGGAGGAGAATTAATTATCAGCAGCAGGGAGAACCATGGAACAACCGTTACAATTTCGTTACAACCATGAGACAGCTTTGATAAATTTAATTGGTAAAATAAAACTGTAATGAGTTAAACAATATGCAGGAGGTTGTAATCGTGAAGAAAATTGTTTTATTGTTCCTTTGTCTTGCGCTTTTAACAGCTGCAGGCTGCGATATGGGAAACAGTCAATTGATGTCGGTACCTAAGATAGAAATCAACAAGCTTATAGTTGTCGGTAACCAGAGCATTGAGCAGGTAAATGAGCAAACAAGCCTGGATGAAATAATCAGCAGCTACCTTGCGCAGAAAGTCGCATTTAAAGTATTTAGCGACAAAGGGGTTGTCTTTGAAGCCCATGAGCTTTATGGCACAGAGGAGAAAGATGAAAAAACCTACGTATATATATGGAGTGTGCAGCAGGAGTACGCATACATTGACAATGAAATAGTACGGGGAGCAGGCGCAAGTATGCCTCTTGTAATAATTCTGGAGAAAAGCGGAGAGGATGGTTACGATACAATAACCCATATGGCTCCGCAGGATGGTGAGCGTTATATTTCATCAGTCAAGAAGCTGTTCCCTGAAAAATACCATGACAGGATATTTGAAAGGACTCATGCAAAGGAATTGGAGGAAATAGTTAAGCAGAAAGCCATAAACTATTTTACTTCATCAGCAGATGAAAACAAAGCGCCTGAGATAATTGAGGAAATCAACAAGGATGATACTTCATTGGCAATTGAGGGCAAGGACGGAGAGATGCTCAAAGGGACAGGGACATATATAGGACAGATTGATGGAAACAGTATAGAAGTTGAGTTGAATATGGATTCAGGAGAAAAGGTTATTCAGGCTTTCAGGTTTTCTGATTCGGTTAAAGCTGAGTTTGACAATCTGGCTTTGGAGACCGGGGATGTTATAGAGTTAACCTACATTAAAAACGGATATGACCAGTTGGTTATAATGAGCATTGAGAAAATCTCTTAAGGTAATCAATAAATACAATTTCGGGACATGGGGAAGATTTAATGTTGTCATGTAAAATCCAGCCCATATCCCGTTTATATATCCATAGATTATTTTGTTCATATATCCCAAAGATTAATTTAATTAAAGAAAAAGGCGTATTTTTCCATGGCATCCATTAAAGCTTTGGCATTTTTCAGGGGGGTTCCGGGATAAAGCCCATAAACCATCATAAGACCGCCCTCTTTTCGTCCGATTTTTTCTACCTCTTCACGGATGAGAGCATCTACCTGCTGAGGAGTACCGTGCACTGTGACTGATTGCCTGTCAATATCCAGTTCAACACAAACCTTGCCTGCAAATTTGCCTGCGATCCAGTCTATGCCATTTACCAGGTCTTGCAGGTTTATTATTTCCACACCTCCGTCAATGAGGTCATCAACCAGATCACAAATGTATCCATCAGAGTGCATGTGCACAATAACACCCTTGTCACGGGCGGGTTTCATCATACGTTGGTAGCTTGGCTTTATATAGCGTCTAAAATACTCAGGAGAAAGCATAGGCCCGTTTTGCATGCCAAGGTCCTCCGGATAAGTAAGAATATCTACACCTATAGACAGGTATTTGTTTATAATCGCCATATTAAACTCTTCAACCATATTGATCAACTTTCTCAGGTTTGGCTCGTCATCTGCCATATCAATAATAAGATTCTCGTAGCCGCGGATGTCACATAACTGAAGAAAGGTGTGACCATGCCTAAGTCCGCCATAAGTAATATCTCCGTTTCCCTTTTGTTTTGTAATCTCCTTTTCGACACTGTTCCAGTCAATT
>DULF01000153.1 GCA_012840535.1 Clostridiaceae bacterium | reverse complement strand
TAATGTGCTTGATGTTTAGGATAATATGAAAATTTAAATCTTATGTTAACTGTAAATTTTAGTAGGTCGAACAGTGACTTAGGTCACTGATTTAATACAATATTAATTGTACAAGGAGTGTCCCTTTTCCTTTAGTTGGACACTATGATTCCTATTCTCTGTCTTCTGGCCTCTGGCCTCAGGTCTCCGGCTTCTATTCTCTGTTCTCTGGTTTTTGTTCTCTGTTCTCTAAATTCCACTCATATCTCCGGTCGCTGGATTATATCTATAATACCAGGAGCGAATACAGTTGGAGTATTTATAATTTATGGATATTGCAATATTATTTTTGATAATAGCATTGTCCCTTCTCGTGATTATGTTTTATGCGGATATTTTCCCAAAGTGTTCCCTTTGTAACAGGGTGAAAACCAGGGCATGCTTTAAAATACATAAAACCTCCGGAATTTTGCCCGGCTACAAAGGAAACATATCAGTTTGCCGGAAATGCTCCCGGCTATATAACATTTATAATCTGAACGACTATATAAAAGTAAGGAATATACGAAAAAAAGCCGAGATGAATGTAAATCTCGACTTATAAAGCTTATAAAATCCCGGAGCTTATTCATCCTGCTCCCAGTTGTGGTATACGTTCTGTACATCATCAAGGTCTTCCAGGTTATCAATCAGTTTTTCCATCAACTCAATTTGTTTCGGATCGGTAAGCTTTGTCGTTGTAGTAGGCACCATCTGCACTCCTGCTTCAAGAAACTTATATCCTTTTTTCTCAAGTGCCTCTCTTACAGCGGAAAAATCGTTGGGATCCGTCAGAATTTCAAAATACTCATCTTCAGAGTTAAAATCTTCAGCCCCTGCGTCAATGGCTTCCATCATTAAATCATCTTCATTTATGCTGCTGTTTTTCTCTATAAGTATTACACCCTTCTTATTAAACAAAAAAGATACACAACCTGTCTGTCCAAGGTTGCCCCCGAATTTGTCAAAATAATGTCTTACATCCCCCGCGGTCCTGTTCCGGTTATCAGTCATGGCCTCAACGATGACAGCTACACCGCCGGGACCGTAACCTTCATAAGTAATCTCTTCGTAATTTTCCGCATCCATGTCGCCTGCAGCTTTTTTTATGCTGCGCATTATACTTTCACTGGGCATATTTGCCGCTTTTGCCTTTGCAATAACATCCCTAAGCTTTGAGTTGGATTCAGGATCAGGTCCGCCTTGTTTTACGACAACCGCTATTTCCCTGCCAAGCTTGGTAAAGATCTTGCCTTTCTTGGCATCTGTTTTTTCTTTTCTGTGTTTGATATTAGCCCATTTTGAATGTCCTGCCATATAAATAAAACCTCCAAACTAAATGCATCCATAGTACTTATATCATTTCCAATAACTTTTATTCGTCAAAGATAATTTTAAAAAGATACAAAAAATAAGGAAATAATTTACAATAATGTATAATTTATGTAAAATATTTCATGTAAACAATTGTCAATTTTGAGTTTAGTTCACGAGTATTAAGGTAATAACATTAATATAATACCATACAAAGTAAAAATGTAAAAGGTGAAAATTATGTTTCCGGCATATTTATTGATTCCAGCAATACTGATAATACTTGTTTCAGCAGCTGCAGCATGGTTTTACATATTATATAAAAAAGCAGCAAATGATAAAAGCAATTCAGAAAGGCGTAAAACATTGCATGAAATCGAGTTTTTTTCAAACGTATCACACGAACTCAAAACCCCGTTGAGTGTAGTCCTTGGAGCTATACAACTTATTGAAAAGAAATACTCCTCCGTTTTTTCAGGTTACCCCGATCTTTACAAACAGTTTAGGATAATAAAACAAAACTGTTATAAAATGCTGAGACTTACCAATAACATATTGGAAATAGCAAGAATTGATACAGGGAACCCAAGGTTAAATCTCGAAAACTGCAATATCGTATACCTGATAGAAGAAATAGTCCAGTCAGTAATACCATATGCTGAACAAAAAGGGTTATCTATTGAGTTCGATACTGAAGAAGAGGAAATAATTGCTGCAGTCGATATGGACAAAATTGAAAGGATTATCCTGAATCTTTTATCAAACGCAATCAAATATACAAAAAAAGGGGACGTAATAAAAATATATGTAGCAAAAAAAGGCGATTATTTCACAATTTCAGTAAAGGATAACGGGCCTGGAATTCCTGAAAATATGCAGGAAGAAATATTCAAGCGGTTCCGGCAGGTAGCATCTCACCTTACCAGAATGAACGAAGGGAGCGGAATAGGCCTGTCCCTGGCTAAATCTTTTGTAGAATTGCATGGCGGAAGGATCAGCCTTAATAGCAAAGAAGGCGAAGGAAGCGAATTTATAGTAGAAATCCCGTTAAAACTGTGCAGTACTGAAAATAATAACAGCCGAAGTTTAGACAAAGAGCAGAGCAGAATAATCGAAGCCGTAAATATTGAATTCTCAGATATATATAGCGCTTTGTCAAAATAATAACAAAATGTTTTGCATTACTGTCGTTCGCGCTTTTAATACACAAGTTTTCCCTGGTTGTCAAGCGTAATATAGGTATTTTCTCCTGTTTCAACCAAAGCCCTGCCTGATGAGTCATCAACAACCATTTTGCTAAAGCCCTCAACCTCATCAACAGGAACAAATACCATCATTTCCACGTCCTGCCCGTATATTATGTCCTTTATTGTAAAACCCTTCGAAATGATCTGGCTTTGTATCCTCCCAAAAAGAGCATATTCAACTGTAATGATCATCTGCTTGCAAAGTACCCGCCGTGCTACCGACGCGGCTTCAATACCCATTGATGCGCTCTTGCCGTATGCTCTTATTAGCCCCGCTGCGCCAAGCAAAGTGCCGCCAAAATACCTGGTTACAACTATCGCTAGGTCCTGCAGTTCCATCCTTTTAATAACCTCAAGTACAGGCAGCCCTGCTGTTCCCGAAGGCTCGCCGTCGTCGCTGAAACGCTGTACGACATTATCTCCGCCAATGTAATATGCATATACATTATGGGTCGCATCCCAGTATTTCGTTTTCAAAGACTGTATAAAATCAAGCGCTTCCTGTTCTGTTGAAACAGGCTTCACCGATGCGATAAACCTGGACTTCTTCTCTTCAATTTCCGCTGTAGCATATCTTAATACCGTCTTATATTCTTTACGCAACGCTATCACCAAAATAAATAATAGCATATTATCCTGCATAAGTACAATTAACATATATATATAAACTGCCTGTTATTGACTTTTAAAATAATGTTAAGTAAAATTATCATATCAATTTTGAAGGTGAAATATATGCATATAGATAAGAATAGCCCTGTCCCCGCATATTGCCAGTTAAAAAACTTAATACTTGAGAAAATCAACAGCGGTGAATATAGCGCAGGCAGTCCTATTCCTTCGGAACGCGAACTGAGCGAAACCCTGAATATAAGCCGTATGACAGTTCGTCAGGCATTGAACCAGCTTACTTCAGAAGGCATTTTGTACAGAGTGCAAGGGAAAGGCACCTTTGTTTCAAACGCAAAAATAGAGCAAAGAAACATAATGAGTTTTTCGGAGACAGTGGCAAAAAGAGGCATGATTCCTTCGACAAAAGTGCTGAAATTTGAGAGAATAAAGCCCTCCGATGATATAAGAAATGTTCTTATGCTGGCGGAAAACGAATTTGTATACGATTTGAAAAGGCTTCGCCTTGCAAATAACATACCTGTGGCTATCGAAGAGTCTTACATACCTGAGAGGCATTGTCCCAATCTTGAAAGGTTTGACCTTCAGCAATCCTTATACAAGATTCTGAGAGAAGAATACCACCATAACATAGCGTATGCCGATAACCTGGTAGAAGCAGCAAAGGCGTCAGCAGAATCAAAAAAACTGCTTGAAATTCCCGGAAGCGTGCCTGTCTTGCGTATTTACATCCAGTATTATACCGATTCCGGCATAAAGCTTTACTACGAAGAATCCGTTTACCGTTCTGATAATTATAAGTACAGCATTCGAATCTTTTCAAACAATATAGAATAAATATTTCCTGTAAAAAAGAAAAACATCATTGATTATTATTTTTTTGAATGATAAAATATGCATAGTGGTATATACCACTTTGAGCTTGTTTATATTTTTTCACAGGCAGATTGTTCTAATCAGGCAAGTCTGTGAATTATCAAAATAAAATTATAAAATGCGGGGGATTAATATGGTTTTAATGCTGAATGAAATCAATGAGCAGCCTGAAGTTTTGAAAAGATGTATGGAAAAAAACAAAGACTCAGTAAAAAAACTAGCTGAAGAAATCAGGAAAAGAAATATAGAATGGATATACATCGCAGCAAGAGGAACTTCCGATCATGCAGGCATATACGGTAAGTACATAATTGAATCAGAACTTGGTATTCCTGTCGCGCTTGCAGCTCCATCAGTCTTTACCTTATATCAGAAGTCTGTGAATTTCAAAAACGGAATGGTCATAGGGATATCGCAATCAGGAAAGGCAGCAGATGTACTTGAAGTCATAAAAAGTGCAAAAAGTCAGGGCGCCTTGACAGTAAGCATAACAAATTTCCCTGATTCACCAATGGCTCAAGAAGCAAACTTCCACCTTGATTTGAGCGCCGGCCTTGAGAAAAGCGTTGCCGCAACGAAGACATTCACCTCGCAAATGCTTGTTTTAGCATTGCTCGTCGCTGAACTGTCAGGTAATGATGAACTAAAAAAGGAGTTGTCCCTTGTACCTGAAAACATATCCCATATACTAAGTACCGCTGACACAATTAAAAACAAGGTTGAAAGGTACCGTTTCATAAGCGAATGCTTTGTACTTTCGAGGGGCATGAATTACGCGATAGCCTTGGAATCCGCGCTTAAGATACAGGAAACAACTTATACCCGTGCAAAAGCTTTTGCGACATCAGATTTCCAGCATGGCCCTATTGCAATGGTTGACAAAAATATACCCGTTATTGTCTATGCGCCTGACGGGCCATCTCTCAAGGATACGGAAGCGATGATTGACAAACTTGCCGAGCTCGGCATTGAGCTTATCGTTGTTTCCAACAAACGCAGCGTTCTGGATAAGGGCACTTGTTCCCTCTCAATACCGCATACAGCAAACGATATCATATCTCCATTTTATAACGCAGTTGTTGCTCAGCTTTTTGCATGCAACCTGTCATTAGCCAAAGGACTTAACCCGGATTCTCCCCGTATGCTCAGCAAAGTTACAATAACAAAGTAGACTGGAGAATATTAATTAACGGACATTTTAATAAAAAATTAAAAATAACGGAGGTTAAGAAAATGATTTTTAAAGGTTTGGAAATAGAACCATCACTGATTCCAATCCTTGATAAAGAGTTTGTTGCCGCCTCACTCTTTAACAGGGCATTTCGGGACGCTGTGCTAAAGTCCGGGAAAAGCGCGCAATTACGCATTGCCATTGAACGTGGAGACGGATTGGTTTCAACATATGAGACTCCGGTCTTTGATGAATCATCTCCAATGAATGAAGCTAGCCTGTTTTATGCTGAAAGGCTGATAAAAACCCTTCTATGGATAAAAGGCGGCTGGAAAATAACCATAGGCGGTCCAAAAAGCATTTGTGAATATATAAAGAGTATATATACCGTTGGAGGCTTAAGGGAATTTGACGCCAGGTTTATGGGCAGGGTATATGAAAAAGAATTTACTGTCGAAATAGTGGACATCGACAAAGTGCCCGGCTCTAATGAAAAATCAAAACCGCTGGGCAGGCATCTTAAAGGTTGCCGGATTGGATTTGACGCAGGAGGAAGCGACCGCAAAGTAGCTGCTGTCATTGACGGAAATCCTGTATACAGTGAAGAGGTAATATGGCATCCAAAGACAGAAAGCAACCCTGATTACCACTACAGTGAAATTCTAAAAGCGATGAAGACAGCTGCCTCTCACATGCCGCGGGTAGATGCCATAGGCGTAAGCTCTGCCGGTATTTACATCAACAACAGGGTTATGGTTGCGTCCCTTTTTGTTAAAGTAAGTGATGATGACTTTGACAAAAAGGTAAAGGATATTTATTTGAACATACAAAAAGAAATGGGCAACGTTCCCCTTGAAGTTGCAAACGACGGCGATGTTACGGCACTTGCGGGCGCTATGGAGCTTAATGACAACAATGTTCTCGGTATAGCCATGGGTACCAGTGAAGCAGGAGGATATGTGGACAGTAACGGAAATATAACCGGATGGCTCAATGAGTTGGCATTTGTGCCTGTGGACTATAACCAAAATTCTGCAGTAGACGAGTGGTCAGGAGATTATGGCTGTGGTGTCAAGTATTTTTCACAGGATGCGGTTATTAAATTGTCACCGGTTGCAGGCATAAACCTGGACGAGAGCCTTACGCCTGCGGAAAAACTAAAAACAGTTCAGGAGTTCCTTAAAAATGGTGATGAAAGAGCAAAGCGGATATTTGAATCCATCGGCTGTTATCTTGGCTACGCAATTGCCCATTATGCAGATTTTTATGACATTAAACATGTTTTAATTCTCGGACGTGTAACCTCAGGAGACGGCGGGAATATTATACTGGAAACTGCAAAAAAAGTTCTGTCTGTAGATTTCCCTGAACTGGCGGAAAAGATTAACCTTCATCTGCCTGATGAATCGAGCCGCAGGGTCGGGCAGGCAGTTGCAGCAGCAAGCTTGCCTGAAATTAAGTAAACGAAGGGAGTATTAGTTATGAAACTAAGAAATCCAAATGCCGAAATTTTTGTTCCGGACGGAAAACAAATAGAAGAGGCTCTCTCCAGGACTACACATATGGCAATAGCAGCCCACCAGGATGACATTGAAATTATGGCATACCATGGGATTCTTCAATGTTTTGGGCAAGATGACAAATGGTTTTTCGGCATTGTTGTGACAGATGGCGCCGGCAGCCCAAGAGATGACCTATATGCCAAATACACTGATGAAGATATGAAAAGAATAAGGAAACTTGAGCAAAAAAAGGCTGCATATGTAGGAGAGTACGGAGCTGTTGCTTTACTTGACTATACCAGCTCTGCAGTTAAAAATCCAAGTAATCCTGATGTCGTTGATGAACTTGCTGAGTTAATAAAAGTTTCGTCTCCCAAATACATTTATACCCACAATCTTGCAGATAAGCACGATACACATGTCAGTGTCGCATTAAGGACTATTGCGGCATTAAGGAAGCTGCCCCAGGAATATCATCCTGAAAAGCTTTATGGGTGCGAAGTCTGGAGAGGACTGGACTGGGTTAATGATAACGAAAAGGTGCTATTTGACGTAAGCCCGCACCAAAACATCGCGGCAGCTGTTTTGGGTGTACATGATTCGCAGATATGCGGCGGCAAAAGGTATGATCTTGCAACGGCAGGAAGAAGAATAGCTAACGCTACATATGCCGAATCCCATGGAACCGACAAGTCCACTTCACTCATTTACGGGATTGATCTGACCCCGCTTATAGAGGATCCAACATTGGATATTGATGAATATATGCAGGGTTATATAAGCCGTTTCAGTAAAGATGTTTCAGACAGATTAAAGAAACTGGTTTAATTCCATCTTAAAACGGCAGGGCATTTCGCCCTGCCGTTATGTATTGTTATATATATAAATTTTATTAATTTCCAGAACCAATTGATACAAGTTCTTTGAACTGTTTATACGACAAATTTAACAGGGCTTTATCCTGACTATAGGTCACAAGCTCCATAGCTTTATCTATATCAAAATAACCACCGTCAGTAAAACCTAACTCTTTATTAACTTCATAATTGCAATCATTGGATTTCATAATATACCAGATAATTTTATTACAGACAGGCTTTTGTCGAGTTACGGAAAAGAATTCGTAATTAGTACGACCGGCTGTTGAAATGATTTCCGCCGTTATACCGGCTTCATGCTTAACCCTTTGCAATGCAACTTCAGTAGGCAAGTTGCCATTGCGAATAACCCCCTTTGGAAATACCCACTCACCCTTCTCATTCCTAAGGAGGAATACCTTCTTGCCGCAGAACACAATACCGCCTGCGCAGTTACGAACCAGCATATGAAAAACCCCTTTCAATTATTGAATATTAACAACCCTCATCCATAATTAACCACCAAGAGTAAACATTAATTTAGTATATATCCATTTTAATTAATTTTATACTCTCTAATAGTATAATACCTTAAAATAGTTTTTTATTCAATGTCTATAAAATGCAGGAAATTTAATTCAAGTCGAAATATCAACCGTTCAGCAACCTTTTTTTAATATTGCCTTAGTCTTTCAATTTTCGACTTCCTGTTGAGCCAAAACCGCCACCCCTGTTATTCCCTATTGCGTTAACCGAATCAACAACCGTCAGCTTTATTTCAGGAACAACCTGCAATACCATTTGAGCTATTCTGTCGCCCTTCCTTATTTTATAAACTCCCATTAAATTTCCGCTGTCTTCTATTGTGTAGTATTCTTCTTCATTATAGCAGCAAATGGATGAGGTATTGGTCATAATAATTCCAAGCTCATCCCTGTATCCACTGTCTATTGTTCCGGGGGAATTTGAAATTCTCAGGGGAGTTTTATACGATATTCCGCTTCTAGGTCTTATTTGTATTTCATATCCTTTAGGTATGGCAATCTTAATGCCTGTAGGCACAATAACAGTTTCTCCGGGTCTTATGATAACATCTTCAGCCGCGTACACATCCATACCGGCATCTCCTGGCCGGGCATAAGCCGGTAATATAGCTCCCTCTCTACAAATTTCAACAAAAACTTCAACAGACATTTTTTACTCCCCCTTGTTAACGGTTGATTTTCATACGTAAGACTTAATTTTTATAATTGCTTCGGCCGTGATAATTGCTATTAAGCATATTAAGATTGTCTGTGTAAAATTATGCAATAAAATGCGACATTTGTCAAATAATTACACACCTCTGAAATAATGTCCTTTTGTAAAGCCTCTTGACTTTATCCTGTCAATATGTCCGGCATGCTCGCCCAAAGCGCTTTCTCCCCTCTCAATAGCTTCCCTGTACAAGCTAATTGTTTCGCTTATCTCAGAAGGGTCTTCATCTATAAAATCCAACCGTACTATGTCTACACCGGAATCTATTATTGCGTCCATACTGTCTGCAAGAAAGTGTGTATCGGAATTAAAAATTATGCTTCTGCAGTCCATTTTATCGCAAAGTACCGGAAACCTTTTCCCCTTTCTGTCCTTCAGGCTATATATGCCGCTTTCGCATCCTCCTGAGCATTTGGAACCAGCACCGAATTTCCCCAAAAGGCTTCCAACAGGGCAGTATTCGCTTGTCATTAGCGGAATTCTTCCATATACTATAACTTCCTTTGATATGCCTGAAATATTCTTGAGTTTTTCAATCTGTTTTAAGGTGAGCTCCACCGATAAAGTAATGGCTGAAAGCCCCAGCCTTTTTATTTCATTAACTGAAAAACTGTTAAATACATTAAGAGAAAAGTCGCCTGCTATCGTCAATCCCCGATACTTTGAAAAATATTCAATAGTTCCGATGTTTCCGGCAAGTATCCCGTCCACTCCTTTATCTATTGCAACTTCAGCCATTTTCTTCAAAAACCTTTCGAAGTTGCCGCGTGTAACTGCAGGTATCCATGCAAATACCTCTATTCTTTCTGTCCGGCACTGTTTTATTACTTTATCCGCATCCTTGTTTGTAAACCATTTGAAAGGCAGATACAGCCTGTCTGCATTCAAACCGGAATAATCGATATTCTCAACAACATTGCGGAACAACACTGAAAGCTTTGGTTTTTTCAAATTACTATCTGCTGTTTCAGCCTTCCCTGTACTTTTTTCCAGGAAATATTCCAAGTCTTTGCCCCTTGTTACTGCATCTTCAGGCAATGCCCTCGAATATGGCTTTGCCCGCTTCTCGCTCAGTTTATCAAGGGCTTTACGCCTTATCTCATTTATCTTGCTTATGGGAACCGAAAGATTGTCACCAAGTATTATATTGAGTTTATCAAAGCGGTATGGCGTGGAACCGGTTTTGTTCAGCTGCTGTATAAGCCTTTCGTTTGTAATTGGTTTTGTAACTGCCACTTCGGGAATGTACCCGCTGTCTATGCTTATCCTGTTTCCCCTGTCATCCTCTACTGTGAAAACAACCGGTTTTTCATTTTCTACATGTATTGTGCCATTTATTCCTATTTTCTTTTTGTTTCCTTCTCTGAACGATTCTCTTGCAGCTGAGTTCAACGTTTTGTCAGAAGTTTTGTAAACCGCATTTCCCTTAAATATTCTGCCCTTAAAGGTTCCAATGTCTACAATGCTTCCTTTGGCTGCCGTACTCATATTTTTCCCGTTGAGTACAATTTCAGTTACAATATTGCCGGGGCTGTCCTCTTCGTTACTCCATATCTCAATCCCATCGCCTATTGAAAGGTCTTCCTCAAGTTTGATTTTAACTTTGCCGGACGAACTGTTAAATGAAATAACCTTTCCAAGAAATACACCCCAATTTTTCGGCTTTTCATAGGACATCATATCCCTGCCTGTTTTCCCAAAAAAATAACCCTTGGAAAAACCTCCTCTGTTAAAAACCTGAGCCAGGTCCTTTAAATCCTTTTCATCTATATCAATTTCCTTATTGCCGTCATCGTGCAGCGCTTTTATCACCTTGTCAAGGTATTTCCTGTAAATTCTTACCACAGTAGCTACATATTCGGGGCTTTTCATTCTTCCCTCTATCTTTAGAGCCTTAACTCCGCTTTCCGCTGCTTTCTTCAAATCTTTAACAAGGCATAAATCCTTGGGGCTTAAAATATATCCTTTTTGCTTAAACCTTAAATCTTTTTTTGTTTGCTTGCTGTCTAGGCCTTTATCAACCAGTTCATATACAAGCCTGCACGGCTGCGCACATTTTCCCCTGTTCCCGCTTCTGCCTCCGATCATACTGCTCATGAGACATTGGCCTGAATAGCTTATGCACAGTGCGCCGTGCACAAATATTTCAATTTCAGCATTACTTCTTTCTGTAATATACTTAATTTCCTCAATTGAAAGTTCCCTTGCGAGGATTACCCTTTTAAATCCTGCTTTTTCAAGGGCTTTTACACCGTCAAGATTGTAAATTGTCATTTGAGTGCTTGCGTGAACGGGAAGGTCCGGTAAAATTTTTCTAAGTAAAGCGGCAAAGCCAATATCCTGGACGATAATGCCATCGATACCCATAAGATAGGCTTTTTCAGCGAATTTAACTCCTTCAGCCATTTCATTGTCCGATATAATCGTATTCATGGCAAGATATATTTTGGTATCCCTTATATGTGCATAGCTTAAGGCTTCCTTCAGCTGATCATCATCAAAATTCCCTGCATATTGTCTCGCATTTAAAAGCTTTCCGCCCAGATAAACAGCATCTGCTCCATTCTCGACGGCAGCTATAAAAGCTTCCCAGTCTCCGGCCGGAGCAAGCAGTTCAATGTTTCTGTCCATTAAATTTCTCCTGCACCTTGTTTTTTTCATCAAATATTATGCCTACTTTTCGAGGTCTTTAACATTATCGATTAACAATTCAATTGAAAAAAGCGCTTATGCGCTTTTATTCAAAAATCCGGTTTTCCGTCTTTTATTAAACCTTGATTCTGTTATATTTTTCAAGCAAGTTCCGAACTTCTTTCAACTCAGCTTCCCTTTTCACAAGTTCCATTTGCAAACTTGAATTCTTACTGCTCAAATCCTTGTTTTCTTTAGTAAGCAGTTTTATTTCCGCATTCAGTTCCTCAATTTCCCCAAGAAGTTTCTCCAGCTGTGTTTTCAACCTGCCTTCGGATTCCTGTACTTTAAATAAATCATCGGCTACATTGATGGCTGTCAAAACTGCTGCCATTGATGTGCTCAAGTGGCTGTTGGCTTTTAATATTTCGCTCATCTTCCTGTCTATATATAAAGCTACCTTCTGGATATACTCTTCAGACTCCGCTCCCACAAGTACATACTCTTTTCCGCTGATTTTAACTTCCACCTTGTTTCTTTCAGACATCAGTACCAGCTCCTTTATATCTTTTAGGCAGGCTTTGGCATAGCTCTATTATATTATACTATATTTCGGCAAAAAAAGCATTTATTTTATCTGATATTACAAATGAACTAAAATTACAGCCAGAATAAGGTAGTATATTTTAAAAATAAAGTAAAAGATAATATGCAAGATTCTCTAAATGTTATCCTTGCATATCATCTTTATAAAAATAAGCAAAATGGGTCAAATCAGGCTATCTATCCTGTCCTTGTCAAACCCTATTACAATATTACCATCGATGTCCAGCACAGGCACACCTCTCTGCCTTGACTTTCTTACCATTTCCATAGCTGCATCTCTGTCAACTGAGACATCAATTTCTTCGTATTTAACGTTCTTTGAATCAAGATATTTTTTTGCCATTACGCAATATGGGCATGAAGGTGTTGTATAAATTTTAACCGCCAAGATAATGCCTCCTCTCTTTTATCCGAGCATTAGCCCGGATTTACTATTACGCCTTGGTTCATAAGGAAATTTTTCGATTGTAGAAAAATTTTCTTACCTCTGCGGCGTTTCAACGAGGCGGAAGATATGTTCACCAATTCCGCCTTGTTATAAGCTTCTGATGTATTCAATCATCTTTCTTCCTGCAAGGGTGCCTTGGCCGACTGCTGTTGAAACTTGTTTAAATCCGCCCGTACAATCTCCTGCAGCAAATAAACCGTCAAGGTTTGTCTGTTGGTTTCTATCAACAACCACTGAGTTACCATCCACAAGTATTCCGAGTTTTCTTGCAAAATCAAGGCTTGATGCACTTTCATAGGCTACAAATATGCCGTCGATTTCTTCGCTCGTTCCGTCATCGAAAAATATTCTCTGTAAAAACTCGGAACCGCCAAGCTTAGTTATGGTTTTTTTGTTTATTTTAAACCTCTTTGCTTCTTCAATATACTTTTCCGACAGTTCAAGTTCTCTGCCGTTTGTATATATGGTTATATTGTCTGTATATGTCTCAAGTTCAATTGCTTCGTGAACGGCAAAGTCTTTAAACCCAAGAACCCCAACCTTGAGGTTGTTATAAAAGAACCCGTCACATGTTGAACAGTAGCTTACTCCTTTACCTTCAAATTCTGTAAGGTTTTCAATTTTTATTTTCTTTTGCGGCTGCCCTGTGGCTAAAAGCACAGCTTTGCCCGTATAGCGGCCGTTTGAGGTTATTACATTAAAAAAGTCATCCTTTTCTATGGCAATAACCTCGTCATCAATTATCTGCACTCCAAATCTTTTAGCCTGTTTTTCCCCTTCGTTCAACAGGAATTCGCCGCTTACCGGATTTGAAAATCCGAAATAATTTTCAATTTTTCCGGCTTTCCTTAAAACGCTCTCGTTCTTGCCTATTATCAAGGTCTTAAGCTTAGCCCTTGCTGTATATAACGAAGCTGACAAACCTGCCGGCCCTCTTCCAATTATTATCGCATCAAACATAATTTACATACCCCTTTTCTTGCTCTCCATTCGCAAAATTGCTTTTAATATATCTTCTATTATACCAAAAATTCACTGTCGGCTGCTTCTACGTTTATTCTTAACGATCATCCGCATTTTCCGTATCATCATTGCCGTTTCTTAACGCTTCAGCTATCTTAAGTATAGTCTCTTCATTGGTACGTCCCGGTATTCTTCCGTAAACAGAACCGTCTTTATCAATCACATAAGTCAGAGGTATCCCAACTGCACCGTATATATAATTTACTTCTCCGGTAAAGTCCATCAAGACCGGAAGGGTAAGTTTGTTATCTTCCATAAATTTTCTAACTGTATCTCTGTCTTCCATCTGATTAACTGTTACAATAACTGCATCACCTACTTCCGCAAGCTTCCTGTTTGCGCTTTCAAGGTCAGGCATTTCCTGCACACAATAAATACACCATGTAGCCCAAAAGTTAAGAAAAACAATTTTTCCTCTATAGTCAGAAAGGCTTACTTTGTTCCCGTCCAGATCTTCCAACGTAAAATCAGGAGCCATTACCTTTTGCGGTTCATCTTCATCATCCTTTTCATCTTCTTCGCCTTTTTCATCTTCTTCTTTATCAATATCTTCTTTACTATTCTCTTTCTTACTTACGTTTCCATTTTTATCTTCTGCTTCGTTTTCATAATTGCTTCCATTGCCCGCGTCGTCATGCGTAACCTCCTGCTCTGTGACTGCCTGTTCATTGTTATTTTGCCATTGTTCCCCGTTATCCTCTTTTTCCCCGTTATTCTCCGTCGTTTCCTCTGCTTCCTGCTGCGGTGAAATAAGTTCCGGTTCCGCAGGCCTTAGCTTTTCATACAAAATGTAAAGGGCAAACATAATTATCACCGCAATAACCAGCCATAATACAGTATTCCGTATTTTACTTCCATTTGAGCTTTTCATTAAAGTCCCCCCATTAGTCATCAAAATTTAATGTTTACAACGCCTAGGTTCATAAGGAAATTTTTAGTTTTTAGAAAAATTTCCTTACATCTGTGGCGTTTCAACGAGGCGTAAAATTATTAACCGCTTCTTTATATTATCTTAAAAAATAATCCAATGCCGGCAAGTATTAATACAATTCCCGAAACCATGCGTGTTATTCTGCCGAACTTTTGAATACTTTTCAGCGCACCCTTTATCTGTTCAAAAGCCAGTGCTGTCAAAATAAAAGGTATTCCAAGGCCAATAGAATAAATAAACAATAAGAGCATCCCCTGCCATACCGTGTCAAGGTTGCTCGCAGTTGAAAGAGCTGTGAAAAGAAATGGTCCTACACAAGGGGTCCAGCCAAATCCGAAAACTGCTCCAAACAGTATTGAGCTCACAAATCCCAATTTATCAAATTTATAATTGAATCTCTTTTCCCTGTTTAAAAAGCCTAGTTTTACCACATCAAGAAAGCTAAGTCCAAATACCATAATAACTATACCGCTAACTTTTCTGAGTATCTCCTGGTTTCCCCTCAGAAGCCTGCCAATAGATGTGGCTGCCGCCCCCAGCATTACAAATACCAATGTAAACCCTGCAACAAATCCCAGGGAATTGATAACCAGAGTATACTTATGCTTATTTTCAGAAAGTCTGCTTCCGTCATCAGGCGAACCTGCCAGATAAAAGACATAAACCGGTATAAGCGGGAGTATGCAAGGAGATATAAATGTAAGTATTCCTTCAATAAAAGTTAATATTAAAGAGTAAAAAGTCATATGGTAAATCCACCGCCTCATTCTTTTATGCTTTACTTAAATTGTCATGTTATTATGATAAACAAGTCCTTTGTTCATATTTAACCAC
>DULF01000152.1 GCA_012840535.1 Clostridiaceae bacterium | reverse complement strand
CAAAAGTAATATTGGATTCAAAAAACAATTCTTATAAGAAGTTTTATTTCAAAGGCAATAAGCTTGTGGGATATCTGCTGGTCAATGATGTAGACAGAGCAGGTATATACACCGATTTAATCAGGAATGAGACGGATATATCCGGATTTAAAGACAATTTCTCCCGAGATGGCCTGGGACTTATATCGTTTCCCCGGGAGATGAGAAAGGAAAGAATGTTAAGCTAATTAAGATAAAAATTGTATAAAAAGATTTACAGGCTCGAGCCATTATGAAGGCTAAGACAACAAAAAACAATAAAATAAAACTAAAATATGTCGGCAAAGGCGTCGTACGCTTAACAAAGTGTGTGGCGCCTTTTAGTTTAGCAATGCTAATATCCATGTTGGCAGGGAGAATGACCCTGCAAATTAAAAAAATATACTTTGAGGAGGTATTAATTATGGATTATAGTGTAGCTATAGATACTTTATGGGTACTTTTGGCAGCAACTTTAGTTTTTTTCATGAATCTTGGGTTTGCAACCGTTGAGTCCGGATTTGCCAGGGCGAAAAACACGGTTAATATATTATCGAAAAACTTTATCGTGTTTGCTGTTTCTTCCCTTGGATATTTACTGTTGGGATGGGGTTTAATGTTTGGAGGCGACAACCCGTTTGTAGGAACAGAAGGGTTATGGATATTGACCGGAAATATTAATGAGAGCATATATACTTTGAGCGCCAATGTTCCATTCTGGGCAAAATTCATATTCCAGCTGGTATTTTGCGGAACAGCGGCTACAATTGTATCCGGTTCGGTAGCAGAAAGAGTGAAGTATATTTCGTTCATTGTTTTCTCATTTATTCTTACATTGGTAATTTACCCGATTGTTGGTCATTGGATTTGGGGAGGCGGATTCCTCTCAGGTATCGGTTTTCAGGATTTTGCAGGTTCCACGGTTGTGCATTCCGTTGGAGGTTGGGCTGCTTTGGCAGGTGCCATGATGCTGGGGCCGCGCTACGGCAAATATGACAGAAACGGAAATGTCAAGCCTATTCCCGGCCACAACATGTCGTTGGCGACAATCGGATTGTTTATTTTGTGGCTTGGATGGTTTGGATTTAACCCAGGCTCGACGATGTCTATGTCCAACCCGGGTGATGTGGCACACATTTTTATGACTACCAATACTTCTGCCATAACCGCTGTCATGACTTCAACCATAATATCCTGGATATTCCTGGGAAAACCGGATCTCGGGATGACCATAAACGGATGCCTGGCAGGTCTGGTGGCTATTACTGCAGGATGTGCCTATGTGGATGTTTTAGGCTCTGTAATTATTGGAGCTGCAGCGGGAGTGATTGTTGTATTTGCAGCATTATTCCTGGACAAAATAAAGGTTGACGATCCTGTTGGCGCCATACCGGTCCACCTTGTAAACGGGGTGTTTGGCACGGTTTGTGTAGGCCTTTTTGCCAAGGAAGGTGTAACTACGCTTTCAACTGTAAACGGATTATTTTATGGAGGCGGATTATCACTTCTTGGGGCGCAAATTCTCGGAGTTCTTGCAGTCGCTGTGTTTGTATTCCCTGCTGCTGCATTAATCTGGTATCTTATTAAAAAGACAATCGGTATCAGGGTTTCAATTGAAGAAGAAATCTCCGGACTGGATATTGGAGAGCACGGCAATACGGCATATCCTGAATTTATGGACAACAAAACCGCATTTCCTGCCATTGTGAATGACATTCCCGAGAAGGTTGCATCATAAAGAAAAACGTGAAGATAACAGAGGGCGTTCCTGCAATAGGGGGCGCCCTTGATTTTGTAGTTGACAATGGCTTGATGCATATTTAAAATATAAGTGATATATAATAAAAAATGCTATGAAGGGAAAAAGTAGCCAATACTGCCTTAAGGGAGGAAGCTTGCAGGCATCTGCAAAGCCAAAGTGTTGCCAGGTTTAAGGTTGCTTGCACTGAGAGAGCTTTCAGGATAAGGTTGGTGAAAAGACGTCCCGGAGCTGATTGGCTGAACGCTTATGCAAAGTAGGTCAATCCGTCTGTTCAGCGTTAAATGAACAAGAGTGGGCATAAAGCCTATTAGGGTGGCACCGCGGGATATTATCCTCTCGTCCCTGACACAGTCAGACGAGGGGATTTGTTGTTTGTATAGTTAATATAATACAGGAGGTTTAATATGTTAACACAGGCGCCAAAGGGAACAAGGGATATCCTTCCCTCGGAAATTCATAAGTGGCAGTATGTTGAAAGGGTATTTGCAGACATCTGCAAAAGTTATGGATACCGTGAAATACGTATTCCGGTATTCGAACATACCGAGCTGTTCCAGAGGGGTGTAGGCGACACAACTGATATAGTTCAAAAGGAGATGTATACATTTCTTGATAAAGGTGGAAGGAGCATAACGTTAAGGCCTGAAGGGACAGCGGGAGTAGTCAGGAGCTATATTGAGCACGGAATGTCCTCGTTGCCGCAACCGGTGAAGTTATACTACAATATTTCCGCGTACAGGTATGAAAATATACAAAAAGGCAGGTACAGAGAGTTTCACCAGTTTGGAGTCGAAGCTTTTGGTTCAAAAGGACCGTCAATTGATGTAGAAATAATTAGTATGCTGAATATGTTTTTTGAGAAGCTTGGGCTTAAAAATGTAAGCCTTAATATAAACAGTATAGGCTGTCCAAAGTGCAGGAGGGCTTATAACGATAAATTAAAAGAGTTTTTAAGCCCGATTCTTAAAGACTTATGCGATAACTGCAATGCAAGGTTTAACAGAAACCCGTTGAGAATAATTGATTGCAAGGAGGATAGATGCAAGAAACTAACGGCCGAAGCTCCTGCGCTGATTGACAACCTTTGTGAAGAATGCAGAGAACATTTTGAAGGGCTGAAGGCAGGGCTGGATAATCTGAATATAAACTATAACGTTGACAAAGGTATAGTAAGAGGACTTGATTACTATACCAGGACTGTTTTTGAGTTTGTTTCAAGCAATGTCGGCACACAGGGCACGATCTGCGGCGGAGGAAGGTATGACGGGCTTGTGGAAATCTGCGGTGGGCCTTCAACTCCAGGCATTGGATTTGCGCTTGGCGTGGAAAGGCTTTTACTTGAAATGGACAGTCAAAATATATCAATACCTGAACCTGAAGGAGCATATATTTTTATCGCTACAATAGGAGAGAAGGCAGACAGGTATGCTGAGAGGCTGGTATATCAGCTAAGGGAAAATGGTATAAGCGCGGAGAAGGACGTTATGGACAGGAGCCTGAAAGCCCAAATGAAATATGCCGACAAGCTAGGGGTTACTTATACTGTTGTGCTGGGCGATGAGGAGATCGAAAGCAACAGGGCTGTTATGAGGAATATGAAGAGCGGGGAACAGAAGGACGTCAGTTTGGATTCAATTTTGGATAGGCTGAAAAATAATCTGTAAAATACTCTATAGACATATATTTGGAGGGAAAGTTATATGAGTGAATCAATTTACGGACTGAAAAGGACTCATATGTGTACAGAGCTTGGTGTAAAGAATATAGGTGAAAAAGTTACTGTAATGGGATGGGTTCATAAAAGACGGGACTTAGGTGGCTTGATCTTTATAAGTCTCAGGGACAGGACAGGTTTGCTTCAGATTGTATTTAGCAGCGAAAGGAATCAGGAACTGTTTGAAAAGGCGTCAACCGTAAGAAGCGAATATGTTATAGCGGTAGTTGGAGTTGTTGCGGCAAGGGCGCCTGAAGCTGTAAACCCTAAACTTAAAACCGGTGAAATTGAGATCGTGGCATCTGAGCTTAGAATACTAAGTAAAGCAGAGACGCCTCCGATATATATCGAAGAGGACACTGATGCAAATGAGGCCGTGCGCCTGAAGTACAGGTATTTGGACTTAAGAAGGCCCGATATGCAGAGGAATCTTATGCTAAGGCACAAGATTGCCAAGGTTACCAGAGATTATTTTGATGCAAACGGTTTTCTTGAGATAGAGACTCCAATGCTTACAAAAAGCACGCCGGAAGGGGCGAGGGATTACCTGGTGCCCAGCAGGGTGCATCCCGGCAAGTTCTATGCGCTTCCCCAGTCGCCTCAATTGTTCAAGCAGCTTCTTATGGTGTCTGGCTTTGACAGGTATTTTCAAATTGTTAAATGTTTCAGGGATGAGGATTTAAGAGCGGATAGACAACCTGAGTTTACACAAATCGACCTTGAGATGTCTTTTGTCAATGTTGATGATGTGCTTACGATAAACGAAGGATTTATTAAAAAGCTTTTTAAAGAGGTGCTTGATATAGATATCCAGACACCTTTCATACGTATGCCGTACCAGGAAGCAATGGACAGGTTTGGCACGGATAAGCCTGACATACGGTTTGGAATGGAACTTGTTGATGTTTCGGATTTGGTCAAAAACTGCGGGTTTAGAGTTTTTACAGACGCAATTGCAGCAGGAGGAAGTGTAAGGGCAATTAATGCGAAAGGTTGTGGAGCAAAATTTAGCAGAAAAGAAATAGACAGCCTGGGAGAATTCGTCAAAACATATAAAGCAAAAGGCATGGCATGGATTGTTGTTGAAGAAAACGGGCTTAGATCTTCAATAGCAAAGTTCTTCAGCGATGAAGACATTAAAGCAGTCCTTTCAAGAATGGGTGCTGAACCGGGTGACCTGATATGCTTTGTTGCCGACAAAAACAGTGTGGTTTATGATTCTCTCGGGGCATTAAGGGTTGAACTTGCAAAAAGGCTTAATCTTATAAATAAAGACGAATTCAGATTCTTGTGGGTTACAGAATTTCCTCTTCTTGAATATGATGAGGAAGAAAAACGTTGGGTTGCAAAACATCATCCCTTTACATCGCCTATGGACGAGGATATTAAATATATTGATACCGATCCCGGACGCATGCGGGCTAAAGCTTATGACATAGTGCTGAATGGAGTTGAAATCGGAGGGGGAAGTATCAGGATCCACAGCCAGGAGCTTCAGTCCAAAATGTTTAAACTGCTTGGATTTACTGAAGAGCAGGCATGGGAAAGATTTGGCTTCTTGCTCGAGGCTTTTAAATACGGAACGCCTCCTCACGGAGGAATGGCCTATGGACTTGACAGGCTTGTTATGCTTATGGCCAAGAGAAACAGTATAAGAGATGTTATTGCATTCCCGAAGGTGCAGAACGCATCATGCCCTATGACTAATGCTCCTGATTTTGTTGACAAAAGGCAATTGGAGGAATTGCATATAAGAGCAACTGAAGAGTAACGGTTATGATTTAGGAGGCTTTGGCAAGACGGGAGCCAAAGGGCTTTATAATATTTCAGGAGGATTGTTATGGCTGAAAATAGTGACAATAAGAAAGTAATCAGAGAAGTGCTGGATTGGTTTGTTCATGTTGCAATTGCCGTGGTGATCGGGTTTCTCATAGTTACATTTGTGGCTCAGAGAACCCTTGTACATGATGTTTCAATGCAGCCTACACTAAATGGAGGCGACAATCTGATTGTTGAAAAAATCAGTCCGAAAATCGGGAAGTTAAACCGGGGAGATATAATTGTATTTTATGATATAAATGAAGACCGTCAATTGATCAAAAGGCTTATAGCAGTAGAAGGTGACACTGTTGAAATAAAAGATGGCAAGGTATTTGTCAACGGTGAAGAACTGAAAGAGGATTATATAAAGGACGGCTATACTCCCCAGGGAATTAATCCCCAATTCAATAATCTTGTTGTACCCAAAGGGCATGTTTATGTTTTGGGAGATAACAGGAAAAACAGCCGTGACAGCAGGAGTATAGGGCCAATAGCAGTTGAAAGGATAACGGGTAAGGCAATTTTCAGGTTTTATCCGTTTAATAAGATAAGGGTGTTCTAATGTAATGGGACACTCCTCTTCGAGGGGTGTCCCATTTGGATAGCCGGGACATTCCTGTCCCATCGATGTACTTTACGTCGAGGGGTGTCCCATTTCCTTGATTTGTACCCGGAAATTGAGGTGATTGTATGAAAAAGAGCGAAGTTATAATCGGAAAAACAATTGCCGTAGTTGTACTAATTGCAACAATCATAATTCATAATTTTGTTTTTAAGCTTCCACATGTTCTTGCTACGTCCCTTGTTATGTTCTCTGCAATGCTGTTTGCACTTTGTACTATTGGAGATATAAGAAGAAGGAATCAGGATGAAACTAAAAATTGATTGGCAAGAAAATCCAATATGATATCAATTACCGGACAACCCCATATATCTGCTTAGTGTAAAATTGTTCTAGGCTAAAAAATAGCAAGAGACCACTCTTTTTGGTAAAATATTAGTCTCTTAACAAAACAAAATACCAAGGAGGGTCTCTTGTGAATAATATTATACATCAAATTTGTGAGAATTACATTAGTGAAGTTTTAAATTTTTTTAATACAAGGACGATAAGAACGCTTGACGAGATGGAGACTGAGCTTAGGAAGAAGACAGATTGTTACCTAAGAAACATGATAAAAGTCTATCTAGAAGGGCTGGATGAAGCAATAGCAGAAGATAAGGCAGGTAGAAAGAAAAAAGGTTATGTAATTGAGCAGAAGGCAGTAAAAAGAGAAATATATACTCAGTTTGGTAATTTAGAGTTCAGTAGAAGATATTACAAAAACAAGTTTAATAGTACATACTCATATCTAGTGGATAAAGTAGTAGGTATAGAAAACTATGACAGAGTTAGCAGTACTGTATCAGCGGCCTTAGTTGAAAGTGCTTCTGAGATGTCATATGAGAAAAGCAGTAAGTATGTTTGTGATGGAGATATAACACGTCAGACGGTGATGAATAAAATAAGGCGGGTTAAAGAACTTAAGATGGAAGTTCCAGAAGATAAGCGAAAGGTGAGGTATCTTAATGTAGAAGCAGATGAGGATCATGTTTCTCTGCAAGACGGGACGAATACGGTTGTTCCTCTGATTAGTATACATGAAGGTGTTGAACGGATAGGGAAAAGGGGGAGATGCATTAACATACATCATATAAGCAGCTATGGGAAAAGTGTAGACGATATGTGGCAGGAAGCAGCGGAGTGGATTTACACAGTCTATGATGTGGAAGGAATAGAGAAAATATATCTTCATGGAGATGGAGCATCTTGGATTAAGACAGGGCTGTCATACTTACCGAAAGTGCAGTTTGTATTGGATAGATATCATTTGAATAAAGCATTAAAGGAAGTAACAAGAGGAGATGAGCTTGTTTATACCAAGCTAAAAGACGCAGTAGTAAAAGCAGACAAAAGACATCTGAGAGAGATATGTAGAGAACTTCGTGAGAAAGCTGAAGATGATGTGGCTAAGGAAAAAGTAGATAAATTCAGGAGATATATTACAACAAATTGGGATGGAATAGTAGCATATCAGGATGGAGCCTCAAGAGGCAGTAATACAGAGGGAAATGTAAGCCATGTATTGTCGAGTAGGCTTAGCAGCAGGCCATCAGGCTGGAGCAGATATGGTCCTTAAAGCAATGGCGGAACTTAGGGCATATTGTTGCAGCGGAGGACATATAGAAACAAAGCATGTAAAAAAGTCAGGAGCATCTTACAAAGTAACAAAGAAGTTGTTGAAAAGAGTAATAAAAGCTTATAGAAAAGCATCTAATGAGATGATTCATAACATCACAGTACTAAACAATGGTAATGTAAGCCAGTTGTCTCGAGCGCTGAAAAGTATAAGGGATAGTTACTATATAATATGATTTACCAAAAACAAAGGGTGGAACTGCTTTTAAAACCGAGAACAAATTGACACCACCACACTGCCACTGTAAGTTGACTTTTGTACAAATGCAAAGATATAATAGAGATACAATTTGTTCTAAATTATTAAAAAATGCTTTGGCAACTATTATGCTGTATTGTTTTGGAGGCAGTTCTAATGAAATCATTGTGGAAAGCTATAAATTCGCATCTAAGTTATAAACTGATTATTACAATTGTTTCATTAGTGGTACTTTTCTTTTGCATGGTTGTGGTTATATCCTACAATATTTTTGCAAAAGAGGTACAAAAAACGTATGTTGAAAACAGCTCGACATTGCTAAATCAGCTTAGCGAAAGAATAGATGAATACTTTCAAAGCTTAAATGACATTTCCTTTTCGATGTATGCGGATATACTCTTCTTACCTGAATATTACTCTGATAGTGATGAGTTAAAAGTATATAATTATAAAATAAGAAAACTGCAGAACCTGTTTTTACAAAAGCGTGAAACTGATTCTGTACTCCTATATATTACTGGGAAAAAAGAATTATATATAATAAATCGTATGACAAACAGGTCTTTTAAAAATGCAGAGGCAATTGAAGAAAAAGATTGGTACCAGAGAGTATTAATGTCACCTAATCAAATGGTTCTTGAACCGGAACATCTATTGGAAAATTATGATAGTGAATATGGATTGGATGATACAACACCGGTATTTTCAATAAATCGATGTGTGGTTGAATATCAGACACCTTCTTTCGTTCTATCCATAAACTATAGAATGGACACTTTAAAAAAAATGATTCAGGATACTTTAGCAAACGATTTCGCGCAAATATTTTTACTTAATGATCAAGGGAAAAGCATTTGCAAACCTGATACATATATGTATGATCATATTGCACCCAGTTTACTGAAAATTATACAACAAAACGGTGAAAAAGATGGTGATTTTCGATACTACGATGATAAAACAGGACAAACCATGTTAGTATTATTCAAAAAATCAGACATGCATAATGTTGTATTGCTTCAGATTGTGTCAATGAGAAATGTTACTTATCAAGCAGATAAATTAAAAAATACAATAATATTTATAAGCAGCATTATTGTACTAATTTTGATTCTTGTAATAATAGCTTTTTCACTTTATATAACAAGACCGCTTAAAGTAATAGAAAACTGCATGATTCAGGTCAGTAAAGGGGATTTTTCTGTTAGATCCCATGTTCGAAGTAAAGATGAAATTGGCCAGATTTCAAATACATTTAATTATATGACTGAACAAATAGGGCAGTTAATAAAAGAGAGATATCAACTTAGGCTTAAATTCAAGGATGCCCAGCTCAAGTCATTGCATGCGCAGATTAACCCTCATTTTCTTTACAATACGTTGCAAGCAATAGGAAGTGTTGCCTGTGACAACGAAGTTTTTGAAGTAGACAATATGCTAAGGACGTTATCAAATATGCTTAGATACACGATAAAGTCAGGTGGAAACATTGTAACGTTAAAAGATGAAATAAACAATGTTAAGAATTATCTTTCTCTTCAGAAGTTTCGATTTGAAGAAAAGTTGAATTATTCAATTGATATTCCTGAAAATCTTTATTCTATAAAAGTTCCCAAATTAATACTTCAGCCAATAGTTGAAAATTCAATTGTCCACGGAATCGAAAAGTTAAAAAAACCAGGGAATATCAGTATCCTGTGCCGGTTAGAAAAAGATATTTGCACAGTCATTGTTAGAGATAACGGCGTTGGAATGGAACAAGCAGACATTAATAAACTACAAAGATATTTTAATAGTTATAATGAGAATTTGTTAGACGAAGATGAAAAAAAGATTGGGCTTTATAATGTGTATCAAAGAATGCTGTTGCTATATGACAAAAAATTCAGCATGCATATTTCCTCTAACAAAATGCAAGGAGTAGAAGTAAGGTTGAACATTCCAATAGATAATAATATTTTTGATAAGAAAGGTGGTGAAGAACATGTTTAAAGTAATAATTGCTGACGATGAACCAAAGGTTCGAAAGGTAATTGTTAAAAAGGGAAATTGGGATGAGTTAGAGCTCAAAATTGTTGCACAGGCAGAAAACGGCGATGACCTGTGTAAATTGATTAAAATACATAAACCCGACATTGTTATAACTGATATGAAAATGCCCGGTATAAATGGTGCGAATCTCATTAAGTATATAAGCACGAGGTATCCTGATACAAAGATAATTGTTATATCCGGATTTGATGATTATCAATATATGAAGCAAGCTATAAGTTCACGGGTTATAGACTATATTTTAAAACCAATTGACGAAAAGGACTTGAATGAAGCTCTAAAAAGAGGAATCCAGGAAATAGAGGAGAAAAGGAGGTTGGAAAAAAGAGAACGCAGCATTGACGAGCGGTTAAAAAAAGATGCACCATTGGTAAGTGAAAGCGTTTTTAATAGGTTTATCCACGGAGTGAGTGTTGAAGAGGGTGAACTTCTGACCTGTCTCGGATTAAGTGAAAAACAGGAAGTAAACAGTGTAAGAGTAGGACTAATGAGGCTAATAAACTTTAATGAAGTTTGTGAAAATAGATATAGTTCTGATTCTCGTGCTTTATTAAGCAAAATAATAAATATTGCAAATGAACTACTAAATATCGGTGGAGTTGCAATTCCTATTCCACAAAATAACGAGATTGTTCAAGTGTTTTATAATGATGTATCCAATGAAACAGTTCAAAGTAAGATAAATAGAATTATTTTGTCAGTAAAAGAACATTTGGGAATTAGCACACTTTGTGGAATTGGTAATACATATCGCGAAATATATCATATCAAGGATTCCTTTGAAGAAGCAAAATATACGGTGCTGAGAATGGATCTCAATCAGTTGTGCAGTCTTCAGTTTTATTCCAAGCTTTTAAAAAAGTCGGCGATTGTAGACTCTAAGACTGCTGAAATAGAAAAAATGCTTATATCAGCATTTAACAGCGGGGACATAAAAAAAGTTACAAATACTGTGCAGAATATATATAAAGAAGACTTGAAGCAGGATAACTTTTGTATCCTGAATTTCAGCAAAATAAATGATATTGTAATAAACGCCATAGAATACTGCTTTTGTTTAAATAACGGTGATTTAATAAGTGAACTGAATGTTTTAAGGAATAAAATAGATAATGTTTGGGATGCTGAGTATGTATATAAAAGCATAGAAGATTTCTGTGTAAATAGACTTTCTGATCGAATTAATCAAAACAACAGGAATATTGCTTTTCAAGTTAGGGATTATATAGAAGAGCATTATGCATCTAAAATACTCCTTGATGATATTGCATTCAAATTCGGAATAAGTAAGCAGCATCTCCTGAAGATATTCAAAATGCAGTTTGGGATATCTCCGTATACATATTTTATGGAATTAAAAATAAAAAAGGCTAAGTTGTTTTTAATTGAAGACCAGTTGAAGGTTTCAGAAATTGTAGAAGAATTAGCTTTCACGGATGAAAGCCATTTTAGTAAAATGTTTAAAAAACATACTGGAATGACTCCACGAGAATTCAAAAGAGAATGTAAAAAAAGCTGATTTTTTTACAAGTTTCTATTCATATTATACATTCATAATTTAAAAACAGTAATTTATAATAAAGATAAAATTTGTATAAGCCTTTAAAGTGCACTAATAAAGGTCTATAGTCATCACTGTTTCTTTTCAAAAAATTAAAAATGGAGGAGATACAATGAAAAAACTGATGGTGTTTAGTGTGATAGCTATAATGCTGTTAACTACATTATTTGGCTGCACAAAATCGGAAACTCCGAAGTCGCAGACACCGGAAAATACCCAGGAAAGGGTGGCGCAGGATCAGACGGAAAAAACTGACAGCAATGATAACGGGAAAGAAATTTCAGGTACAATAACCTATCTGACTTCGCAGCCTTTGTATGCAAAAAATTCAGATTCCATCAATACTGAGCTTCAAAAAGTATATCCTAATCTTGATGTAAGAATCGAACATATTTCTGATAATTATGAAGCAGTCCTCAAAACTAAAATGGCTTCCTCAAATGCGCCGGATATATTTTGCTGGCAGGGTTACCTGGCAATGGCACCTTTTGTGGAAGATAATAAAGTAGCCGATTTATCAAACGAAGGTTTTGATAAGATAGTCTTTCCGAATTTTCTTGAATCAGGAAAAAAAGACGGCAAGCAATATGGAATTCCGACAATGATGCAGAGTCTTGGATTGCTATACAACAAGGATGTATTCGAAAAAGCTGGAATTACAGAACTTCCAAGAACAATATCTGCACTAAAAGAGGCAGTTGAAAAAATAAAGGCTATCGGAGTTCAGCCATTCACTTCCGGCTTAAAGGACCAATGGGTTTGCTATGATCTTTTCTGGTTTGCTCAGACTCCCGTCATTGATGATATGATGGGCTGGTATAATGCAATGAATGAAGGAACTGCTTCGTTCAGAACTGAGCGCACCGAAGAAATGTTTAAGCTTTTTGACTTTATTTATGAGAATAGTGGAGATAAACCACTTTCCAGTGATTTTGCAGAAATGTGCCATCAGCTTGCTTCCGGTAAGGCTGCGATGGCTATTCAGGGCGATTGGGCTTATGAAGAGACACAAAAAATTGATCCAAATGCTAACCTAGGGATGATTGGTCTTCCTGTGAGTGAAGATCCTACAGAAGCAACCATTATGGCAGATTCTGCTGAGATTCTTTTTGTATCAGAGCAAAGTGAAAACAAAGTGGCTGCGATAGCATTTATAAAGTGGATGCTGTCGAAAGAAGGTGCCGAGTATTTGGGCAGTATTAATAAAACACCGTCAACTTCCAGCTTAAAGCCTGTTATAGATCTTAATCCTTTTGCTGCTGACGCAAGTAAGTGGATTAATGATGGAAACAAAGCAGTTCCATTTGCCTGGAATTTCTGGGCACCAGGGATTATGGATGTAGTAGGCAAGAACATGCAGGCTTATTTTTCAGGGTCCATAACATTAGATGAATTTTTCCAGGATCTTGATGATCAATGGGCAAAAACAGTCAAATAATTAAAATAAGCGACTAAGGTATAGACCGGTAACAGCAAATTTTGCTCTTACCGGTCTATCTAGAAAAGTTTTTGTGCGTAGCGTTTAGAAAAGGAGATTCATAAATGAATTTATTATGCAAGAAAAAACTGAAGGATTTATCGTCGATGCTGTTATTTATTACCCCATTTACCGTTTTGTTTATTGTATTTCTTCTTTTTCCACTTATGCAAGGAGCCTTTTATTCTTTTACCGATTGGAACGGGATAAGTTCAAATGTAAGGTTTGTTGGCTTTGAAAATTATATTGAGGCATTTACAAACGATAAAAGATTTGTCAACTCGCTTATTGTAACAGGAAAATACACAGTAGCCACTGTAGTAATTTCAAACATTGTTGGCCTTTGTCTGGCATTATTTGTTGAAAGTTCAGGTAAGATAAAATATGCACTTAGGACCCTGTTTTTTACGCCATATATTTTCAGCCTGGTAGTGGTGGGTTTCTCATGGAGGTTTATTTACACAAAAATAGCAGCAAATTTATATCAACTAACCAATATTGGGTTTTTCAACCTGGATTTCCTGGGCAGCCCTAAAATTGCACTTATATCAGTTATTATTATGAGTGTCTGGCATGGTATGGGTTATTATATGCTAATTTATATTGCAGGAATTCAATCAATAGACCAATATATTCTTGAAGCAGCAATAATTGATGGGGCTTCAGGCTTGAGGAAATTTCGGTATATTATACTTCCTTTATTAATGCCGAGTATAACTATTTGCGTTTTTACATGCCTTGCTGGTTCATTGAAGATTTTTGACTCCATCTTTGTACTGACTTCCGGAGGTCCTGGTTACTCTACAGAAACCATTGCAGTTAATATTTATAACGAAGCATTTGGTTCAGCTAATTTATATGGCTATGGTACAGCGAAGGCTATAGTGCTTGCACTTATTATTATGGCTGTTTCTGTTGTTCAGCTCAGCTACTTTAAGTCAAAAGAGGTGGAGGCATAATGGTAAAAACCGCAGGCAGGATAATCTCCCATGTGTTTTTGATTGTTATTTTAGTTTTATATCTTTTTCCCATTTACCTGGTTGTAATGAATTCTTTTAGACCTTTTAAAGATATGTTTGAATCATATTTAGCTTTTCCTAAAAGTCTTTATTTGGACAACTACATTACAGCCTTTAGTGCATCCGGTTTTACAAGAAGGTTACTTAATAATTTTATTTTGACCTTTATAACTGTTGCCGGAGTATTGATTGTTACGTCAATGGCCGGTTATAAGCTTTCGAGAGTAAAAAGCAAATTGAGTAGGTTTTTATACCTTTTATATACTGTTCCATTTCTGATACCATTCTATACTTACATGATACCGCTGGTGCAGCTTATGACAAAACTGAAACTAATGAACAGTCTTACCGGAGTGGCTTTGATATTAATATCGACAAGCAGCTTTGCTTTCTTCATGTTCCATGGATTTGTTAAAACCATTCCCGTAGAACTGGACGAATCAGCTAAAATTGATGGATGCGGTGAATTTAGTACCTATATCAGGATTATTGTACCTTTATTAAAACCAATTATAAGCAGTGTTGCAGTACTTTATGCAATTTGGACATGGAATGATTTTCTTTTACCTTTTTTAATCCTGAATGAGCCCGAAAAACAAACGGTTACCATCAGTGTATATCAAATGATTGGTAAGTTTGGAAGCGATTGGGATGTGATTACTGCTACACTGGTATTGGCTTCGCTGCCTATGGTAATTTTATATGTTTTTCTGCAAAAGTATGTAATCAGTGGCGTAATGACGGGAGCCGTAAAGGGCTAGCATGCATTTAAAGAACCTGGAGGTGGTTAAGTGACTGGAAGAGAAGTTGTACGTAGGGCAATTGAATTTAGGAATCCTGCAAGGCTTCCGATTCGCTTCGGTTATTTTGGCATAGATGATACATTTTACTTAAAATGGAACCAGATTGGCGCAGGTGATGAAAATACACGGCAATCATATGATGAGTGGGGTTGCTTATGGGAAAGAAGCGAACAGGCGAATATAGGCCAGGTAAAAGGACATCCTTTGCTTGACTGGGATAATTTGAAGAACTTTAAATTTCCTGATCCCGACGACCCTTCTCTCTATAGCGGGATGGAAAAGCAGTATCGTGAAAATGCCGAGGGGAAATATGTTTTTGTTGAGATATTTATGCTGCTTTTTGAGCGTTTGCACAGCCTTAGAGGATTCAGCAACGTATTAATGGATTTGTATGTTGAGCCTCAGAAGATTGCCTATCTTGCAGACAAGATTGTCGAATATGATCTTGAAATCATTAAAAACATTGACCAGCGTTTCCACGGAAGAATTGATGGTTTTTACTGCACCGATGATTGGGGGACAGAACTAAATACATTTATTAGCCTTGAGATGTGGAATGACTTTTTTAAGCCCAGATATAAAAAAATATTCGATGCTTGTAAAAAAGCCGGTTGGCATGTGTGGTTCCACTCATGTGGAAAGGTGAACAATTTTATAAGCGGCTTGATTGATATAGGTGTTGATGTTCTTAATTTTCAACAGCCCAGAGTTCTTGGCATTGAAGAAATCGGAAAAGAGTACGCCGGAAAGGTCTGCTTTGCAAGTTTATGCGATATTCAACATACCCTTCCTTTTAAGAGCGATGAAGAAATAATAGAAGAAGCTAAGCTTTTGCTGGACTGTTGGGCAACCGACAGTGGAGGTTTCATACTGATGGATGACGGCAATGGAGAAGCACTGGGGATTCCTGCCTCAAAACGGAAAGTTATGCTTGATGCATTTTTAAAGTATGATCCATATAGAAAAAAGTAAGGAGGATCTTATGAATAATAACTGGATTTTAACGGTAAAAACCTATAACAGGGAAAAGAGAGCAAGTATGGAGCCTGTTTTTTCGCTTGGAAATGGATATATGTGTAGCCGCGGCTTTTTTGATGAAGAACAGGATGGGTTACTGTCATTAGGTGGAATTTACATGGCAGGTATTTTTGGACTGGCACGTTATACCCCATGGAAAGGGAAGGGACGGGAGCTTGTAAATACACCTAACTTTTATAGCACAAAAATATTTGCAGACAATGAAGCCGTAACTGTAGATGAGGAAAAAATAAGCGATTTTCAAATACAACTTGACATGAAAACCCCAAAACTCAACCGTTCTTATGTATGGACAAGCAGCAACGGAAATAAATTAAGGCTGGAATTTGAACGGTTTATAAGCGGAAGTGATCTTCATACGGCGGGACAAAAAATATGTATTACGCCAATAGGATGTGCACCGACGATTCGCATAGAAGTTGGGATTAATGCAGATGTGACTAATTTGAATTTGGTTAGCAGTGAACCGTTGCCGGTACAGCCAGGGGTCAAGCATTTAAATCTAGTTTATCAGGATACCAACTGTATTTTAGCGGAAATACGCGGTTATGAAGATGTTGCCATTGCAGAAGGACAGAAGGTTTCTTTTAAGACTCCTCACAATGCAGAAGGATTAATTCATAGCACGAGTAACGATTGCCGACACATATTTGAATACCGGGGAATTGAGAATAAATGCTGTGAAATTGAAAAGATAGTATATGTATATACAAGCAAAGATGGAGAAAAAGACCCACTTTTTAGAGTAAAAAAGTTATTGGAAGCAGAAGCATGCTATCAGGAAAAACTGAAAGAGCATAAAGCAGCATGGAATAAGAGGTGGGAAGTATCAGATATAGTCGTGGAAGGCAGTGAGGAAGATCAGATTAGCATACGATATAATATTTTACAGCTTATACAGTCCTGCCCTGAACACAATTCAAAACTCAGTATCGGAGCGAGAGGTTTAACGGGTGAAATGTATGAAGGGTGTATTTTTTGGGACACGGAAATTTTTATGCTACCATTCTTTACATTTACTAACCCGAAGGCAGCGCAAAACTTGTTAAAATTCAGATATCATACTCTGCCTGAAGCAAGAAAACATGCTGAAAGAAATTGGTTCAAAGGTGCTATGTATCCGTGGCAGGCAAGCGAGAAAGGAATAGAACAAACACCATTAGGTGTCGGTGCTTACTATTCTATCCATATAGTTGCGGATATAGCATACTCAATCATGGAATACTGGAATGCAACACGTGATGAAGAATTTATTACTGAAGCAGGGGCGGAGATTTTAATTGAAACGGCTCGCTTCTGGGAAAGCAGAGTCCATAAAAATCCCTTTAGCGGAAAGTATGACATATTAGCTGTCAGAGGACCAAATGAATATGGTGTGATTGTTAATAATAATCTTTATACAAATATGATGGCACAACAAAACCTCATTCTGGCAAAAGCCATAATTCAACTAATGAAAGAAAAATATTCGGCTGAGTGGGAGCAATTGAAGGACAAAATTGGTTTTAGGGATGAAGAAATCAGCAGATGGGATGATATTATTGAAAATATCACTTTGTGTTACAATGCAGAACTTGATCTGTATGAAGAAGATGATATGTATTTATCCAGGGTGCCTCTAGACATGAAAAAGGCTAAACCTACTGCCAAGCGTATCATAGATACAACCATCCCGTATGAGGGACTAATGCTTTATCAGGTCACTAAGCAGGCGGATGTACTCCACTTAATGAAAAACCTGCATTGGCGGTTTACCCATCAGCAAAAGGTCAATGCATGGGAATACTATGTGCCCAAAACCTGTTTTGACAGCTCCCTGGCTTATAGCATACACGCAGTGATGGCAGCACAGATTGGTTTGCATGAAGAAGCGTATAACTATTTCAAAATATGTGCTAATTTTGATATAAGGAATGTACTATTAAATACTGTAAGCGGGTTGCATTTTGCTAATTTTGGCGGAACATGGCAAGCAGTAGTTTTCGGGTTTGCAGGTCTGCAAGTAGACGAAGACCATATAAAGATTTCACCGCGTTTACCCAATGCATGGAATAGCATTTCCTTCCATATATGGTACCGGGGTAATTTACTTAAAATATCTGTTTCGAAAGAAAGTACAGAAGTTTTCTTGAAAAAGTCAAATGGTAAAGCCATTTGTTTAAAAGCATCCAATACTGAGTTTATTTTAGATGAAAGTAATAATTATACTAAATTATCTATGAACGGTGATCAATAGATGAAAAAATATAAAGCTATTTTCTTTGATTGGGACGGAACAGCGGTAATAAACCGCTGGGCTCCTGTTGACAGCGTTATTAGCAAAATAATTCCATTGCTTGATCAGGGCATAAAACTATTTATTATTAGCGGAACAACGTATGAAAATATAGCAGCTGGCAGCTTACATAGCCTCATTCCTGTTAATTGTCTAAAGAATCTTTTTCTCGGCCTGGGAAGGGGGGCTTACAATTTAGGTTTTAATGATGCAGGGGAGCTTATTGTATTATCTAGTGCTATTCCAGATATTGAACAAAGGTTGCGCATTGATAAAGCTGCATTTGAGGTTCATCAATATCTTTTGAAACATTATGGTATTAAAACGGATATTGTGTTTTCGAGGCCGAATTATTGCAAGGTTGACTTGTTGGTTGAAAATGACCGAAAAGAAAATCTTTTTCTTCAGAGTGATGAGATTAGCAGAGTACAAGATTTGCTTTTGAGTCATGGATATACTTATGGGTTGGCAGGACTTCTGGAACTGGCACGTAAAATCGGGAAACAAAATGATATAGATATTATTCCAACAACCGATGCCAAGTATTTAGAAATGGGAATTACAACTAAAGGTGATAATGTTAGTTATTTTATGCAGCATGTAGTAGGAAAGAACAATATTACCTGCAATGAATGCTGCTTTTGGGGTGATGAGTTTCGATATTTAGTCGAGGGAGTACCTGGCAGCGATGCATATATGATAACTCCTGAAAGCTCAGACTGTGATTTTTTCGATGTCTCAGGTGAGACTTCCCTTTTACCCGGTAATGTTGTGGGAGTTGGCGGCTCAATAGAGAGCTTTCATAAATTTTTAACACAACAGTTAAATCTTTATTAATACAGGGAAGGGGGGTTAACTGTTTATTAAAATTTTAATTGTTTACATCTATACTCTTTACAACATTGATTATACATTAATGTGAAAACCAGAATAAATCAGAAAGGAGAGGAAAATATTAAAATGACACAGAAAAATAAAAGGTCGATCTCATTCTTTTTAGTTATTCTTCTGATGATAACAAGTATGATTATGCCATTTGCAGGTATGGGAAGAAAGGTGTTTGCGAGTGAGGCGGAAAGTACGTACACAATATCCAGTGGAACGTTAACCGTTCATGTAGACCCAAGTTTTCCGCGTGTAATTGAGTACAATTGTAATGGCAAAATAATGTATGGACAGGAAGATACTCTTTCAGTTGTTAAAATAAATGATACGGAGTATACACCTGATGTTACTTCAATAAAGCAGGAGGACAGCGTTTTATATACCCTTTTATTCGAAGAAATAGATGTAGTAATTATTGTTGAATTTAAAGTTAATGCAAATATTTTAGAAATGAAAATAAAGGATATACAGGAAAACGGCTCAACAAAAGTCTTCAGTCTCGAATTTCCCAATCATAATCTAGTATCCGTAAGAAGCACGCAACCTGGCGCCGGTATGGCGTATAACAAAAATTATATCAGTGGGGATGTTTTTTCAACTGTCAACGATAAAGCGATTGACAGTGCCCCGGTGAGATCAGGTTATACAATCATATATACGAATGAATTGGCAGCAACAATTGAAACTTCATTAGGAGGATATTATAACAGGATTCAGACAGTTCAAAAGGACGGATATAAAAGAACCGGAATCTGGTCGGATTATTATCAGTACAGAGGAACTAACGCAGATCAAACTATTATGGAATTGCCATGGACCAGGGTTACAGTTGTAGAAGATCAGAACGGTGATGGTCAGATTGATTGGCAGGATGGTGCTATTGCATTTCGCTCCATAATGGACGAACTACCGGGGCAAAGTCGTGAACTGGCCAAGAAAAGCACTACTGTAAACATTATTTGTAATTATTGGGGACGTATGCCATGGACCTGGGAAATGTCTTTAGATTATTTAAAACGCCAGGCGCTTGCTACAGATATGTTTCCTCAAATTTTGCTGGCAAAATCAGCCCATAACGGGATTGACGGTGACCCATCCTATGGAGATGCAAATCCCCTTCTTGGCGGCAATGAAAAATATAGATGGTTTCAAGCAGAATGCCTGAAATGGAATATATATCCCGGAACACATACCAGCCAGAACGAAGCATATCCGGAGAGCAAATTCTGGGAGGGTACTCCTCTGACGAATGTGATTGCCTGGGATCAAATTGACAGAGAGGGATTCCGTATTAACCAGCTTGAATATTGGAACAATGACTTATTAGGGAAACGGTACGACTTAAATGCAATTGAATGGCCGGATAATCAATTCCTGTATATTGATGTTGATATCGCATGCAATGGGACGGAAAATGCTCAAAAATTTATGGTATTTAAAACAATTTCAAAACTAAAGGAACACAACTGGACCTTTTTCACAGAATTTGAAACTCCCACTGCAGTAATAGAAATTCCGTTTCCCGGTGTACCCTATCGTGGAATACAGGATATAGGTTCAAAATATATTACATGGAGCCATTCATTCTCGTATGCAGGGAATTCAAACATAAGAAGATTTATT
>DULF01000151.1 GCA_012840535.1 Clostridiaceae bacterium | reverse complement strand
CCTCACAAAATACATTTAACCCCCTAAACTGCTCTGGTTTTACACCAGGGCCATTTTTTTTAATATGTTGCGCAACGGGAATAAATATATCAGACATGATTTTAGTGTTGTTTTGTTCAAATATGTTAAAAATATATAAAAAAATAATGAAATTCTTGTTAAATTATGAAATATTATATTGAAATTTCTGGTAGAATGTTGTAATATAGAATAGGGAGCTGTATTGATTATACATGAATGTAATTTTTTACATGCGAACAAATGATGAAATGGGGTTAAATGCTATGGAGAGGTCCGTTAAAGCACTACTGCTGGAAAGAAGAATTATGTTGTTGAGAAAAAAACTCGAGGAAGTTATCATGAAATATCCGATCAACTCTGCAAATGTGCTGGAACTAAGCAGAGAATTAGACTCATTAATAGTAGGCTATTATAATATTAAAGATTTTAACATCTCTTAAGAATTTCATTGCATCTATCAATTATTGATTTTGCGGTAGAGATTTCCGTGGGATTTTTTATGTACTTTAAATTGTCTTTTAAAAAATTTATTTTTAGTTCAACGTTTTCCACAAAGGTCTTATGGTCTATTTTATTCTTTTCATATTGACTTATTAAAAGTTGAAGAAAATCAATGGTACAACTTAAAAGTAAATCAATTTCCACTCTGAAGCACCTCGTTATTTTATTCTTCAGAATATAGATTCTGCATTATCGGCCAGATTTTATGCCGATTTAGCGGCGGTTATCTGTGATGACAAAGTAACAAGTAGTGCAATAAATCTGAATGAAATTTTGCGAAATATTTAACATAATAGATATGATAATATACTTGGAAATTCGTGTCAAGAGAAGCGGGAAATAGGGTAAAGTAGAAGATTGTTAACAAAAAGCGTTTATTGTCAAAACAGTAAAACTTTTATGATATATTTTATACAAAAATGAAATAAATTGACAAATTTTCAATTTATATATATAATATATCATATAAATATTTCCATAATTAGTAATTTATTATAATCAGTTGAGTAGCAATGGATTAATGAGGGAGGTTAAATGCAAATTCTTAATTTGGTCGTTGCGGATACGGACAAGCTGTATGCTGAGAGCCTGACAAACTTTCTTTCATTATACAGCCACCAAAAGTTTCAAGTGAGTTGTTTTACCAAGCTGCACGGTTTAATCGAGTTCCTGGCCGGAAATGATAGAAAAGTTGATATTTTGCTTATTTCCAGTGATCTTTTCACGGATGAAATAAAGCTGGATTGCGCAAACACTGTAATAATTTTGACCAAAGGTGAAATAAATGGCAAGGTCAATGGTTTTTACAGTATAAACAAATATCAGAACGCGGACATTATTGCCAACAAAATAACCGGCATTTTTTCTGAGGGGGACAAGCATAATATACTGCCGGTTCACGAAAGAAAAAAGGCGAAGGTTATTGCTGTGTACTCGCCTATAGGCAGTTCAGGGAAAACATGTATGGCAGTAAGTCTGAGCATCCAGTCGGCACGCAGGGGTATGACGGTTTTGTACCTCAACTTTGAGAACGTACAAACAACCCCGTTGCTTTTCAATACAAGTTATGAAGTAAGCCTTTCTGACCTGCTTTATCACATAAAGGACCCCGGCAGCAAACTGCATTTGAAAATTGAAGGGACAAGATGTATTGATCCTGAAACCCGCATCCATTATTTTGCACCTCCTGACAGGCTGACAGAGTTGGAGGAAATTACTCCTGACGAGATCAGGCGCTTTATTAAGGAGTTAAGGGCCATGGGCCAGTATGACCTGGTATTTCTGGACATGTCAAGCAGCTTTAATATGTTTAATATCGCACTTTTAGAAGAATGTGATGAAATATTCTACGTAAGTCTGCAGGACCGTGTATCCAGATTAAAGGCAGGATTGGTGCTTAATGAAATGAGACTTTTGTCGGAAAGAAACGGTTACCCGTTATTTGACAAAATTACTTTTATACTGAACAAATGGAAGGCTGATATGCCGGTTGAGCGGGAAGAAAGCTATTTTGAAAATGAAATCAGGCTTCCGTTTTGTGAAGAGATTGCCTTGGAAGTCAGTAAAAATACTTTGTCAAGCATGACTAACAACTTTTGCAAAAGTATAGGACTATTGCTGGGAGAAAAGGTTTTAAGAGGGTTTGGAGATGAATATGCCGCAGTATGATAAAGGAGCCATGCTGAAGGAAATAAAAGCATCAATTGAAGAAAGCGTTGATTTCAGGAAGGATATTTCCGATGAAGAATTGCTGGATATTATAGCCAAGTCAGTGTTTGAAAAGTCCAGGAATTGCTATATGACTATAGCAGAAAAACGTGAATCTGTTGAAGCCATATTTAACTCAATGAGAAGGCTTGGCATACTTCAGCCTGTGCTTGATGACCCCTCGGTCACTGAAATCATGGTAAACGGTCCAGACAATATATTCATTGAAAGAAGCGGTAGAATAAGCAAAATGGAGCTTGGATTTGAGAGCAGGGAAAAACTCGAGGATGTAATACAGTCCATTGTTTCGAAAGCCAACAGAATGGTTAATGAAGCCTCACCAATTGTTGACGCGAGGCTGGCGGATGGTTCAAGGGTAAATGTTGTGCTTCAGCCAATTGCGATTAACGGGCCTATAATGACGATAAGGAAGTTCCCCGAGAAGCCCATGACCGTCGAAGACCTGATAAAGCACGGGTCAATAACGGAGGATGCGGCTGAAGCATTGAGAAATTTTGTGAAAGCAAAGTACAACATATTCATTTGCGGGGGAACAGGCAGCGGGAAAACGACCCTTCTCAATATTCTGTCAGGGTTTATACCCAGCGATGAACGTATTATTACCATTGAGGACTCCGCAGAGCTGCAGATTAACGGAATTGAGAATATAGTCAGAATGGAGACAAGGAATGCCAATGTCGAAGGGAAAGGACAGATAACAATCAGGGATCTGATAAGGACATCACTGAGGATGAGGCCTGACAGGATAATTGTTGGGGAGGTGCGAGGGCCTGAAGCATTGGACATGCTTCAAGCCATGAATACAGGACATGATGGTTCCATTTCCACCGGCCACGCAAATTCAACGGCTGATATGCTCACCAGGTTGGAAACAATGGTTTTGAGCGCAGCACAACTACCGCTTGAAGCAATACGGCAACAAATAGCCTCTGCAATTGATATAATTATCCACCTTTCAAGGATGAGGGATAAAAGCAGAAGAGTTTTGGAGATAAGCGAAATTGCCGGTTACGAAAACGGCAGGATAATTCTAAACCCTCTGTTTGTCTTTGAGGAAGAAGGCATGAATACCGAGACAGTCAAAGGGGCGCTGAAACGGACCGGAAACAAAATTGTTAATAGAACTAAATTCAAAATGGCGGGTATTGAATGCAATATATAGCCGGGAGGTTTAGCATGCTCAAGCTGATGAAAAAGATAAAAGACGGCGTTAGAGAGAAAAATGAAATGGGAGAGGGGTTTGCGGCAAACTACAACCAGTACATTATGCCATTGAAAGAAAAGCTTGTATGTATCGGTGTTGCAGCACTTGCAATATATGGCGTGACGTTTCTATTTTACCGCAGCCATATTATATCTTTGATATTCTGCCCGCTTGCACTGTTGTATCCACGAATCAGGACACGGGAAATTATTAAAAGAAGGAAATACGACTTAAGTATCCAATTCAAGGACATGCTGTACTCGCTGGCCTCATCGCTTTCAGCGGGCAAGTCTGTTGAGCTTGCTTTTAGGAGCCTGCCGGAGGACCTTTCGCTGCTTTATCCTGACGGCAACACGGATATAATCAGGGAAGTTGAATATATAATAAGAAAATTGGACATGAACGGAACAATAGAGTCGGCGCTTGAAGATTTTTCGGACAGGGCTGATATTGAGGACATTCGCAGTTTTGTTGATGTATTCCATATATGCAAGAGAAGCGGAGGGAACATTGTGGAGGTGATAAAAAACACTTCCAACATTATCAGCGACAAGATTGAGATTAAGCAGGAAATCAACACAATGCTTGCTGAGAGGAAGTTCGAACAGAAAGTGCTTAACGTATTGCCGGTTTTTATGATGATTTTACTCTCCGTTTGTGCGGGGGATTATATAGAGCCAGTATTTACAACGCTTACAGGTAGAATTGCAGCATCTGTATCAATTATATTACTGATTGGGGCTTATTTTATTTCAAAAAAGATAATGGATATTAATTTATAACCTACAAACTCTGGATACCGGCTGAAGGGAAGGACGTGAAGACATGGAAATAGCTTTTGCTGTAATTTTTGGGCTGTTCTTACCACTATATTTTGTCTCCAGGGACAAGTATAGCGAGTTTATAAAACCATTGGATAAAAAGGATTACCCCTTAAAGCCGTTTATTCCAGCAGCCTTATTGCTTATGGACATAATCAGGTACAAATACAGAACTTCATATGATAGAAAACTTCTTATGGGGATTACTGAGGTCTCAGGTTCCAAGTATTCACATTATTATCTGAGAATCCATTGGGCCAACAAAATTCTGTACGCGTTTTTGGGGCTCTTTATATCTGTTTTTTTAGGGTTGTTTACGCAACATGACACGTTGTATTACATTTTTTGCATACTTGTAACTGCGTTTCTGGCTTATATGCCAGACAAGGAGCTTAACAAAAGGATAAAGGACAGAAGGAAGTCCATTCAAATGGATTTTCCGGATTTTCTAAACAGGCTTACTCTTCTTATTAATGCCGGGATGACGGTGTCAAAAGCTTGGGAGAAGGTGGTGACTGACAGCAAACAAAAGGGAGCGCTGTATGAAGAACTTGCGGTGACAATATCGGATATCAGGGCAGGAAAATCTGAATACAAAGCATATGAGGAATTTGCAAAACGCTGCAGGACGCCTGAGATTACCAGGGCCGTTGCCATAATTATTCAAAATCTCAGGAAAGGGAACTCGGAGCTGGTATCCGTATTGCGGGTTTATGCCAATGAGTGCTGGGAGATGCGCAAGAATACGGCCAAAAAGCTTGGAGAAGAGGCTTCCACAAGGATGCTTGCACCTATGATGCTTATGCTTGTTGCCATACTTATCATAGTTGCGGCTCCTGCCGCAATTTCACTGCAAAGCTTCTAGCCTTTTATTTCTGAATTTGATAGTACAAGGGGGTGAAATAAATGTTGAAGACCATTAAAAATTTTATCAAGGAAGAGGATGGGCTTGGCACTGTAGAGATTGTAATTATTATTGCTGTACTTGTAGGTATTGCACTAATATTCCGGGATGCCATCATAAATTTTGTTAAAAGAATTATGAGCGGTATTTTCGGCGATGATAACATTTTGAACGACCTTGACCCCGGGAATATTCGTGAAGAAGGAGGAATTAATTAATTCCTGTGTCCAGGTGATGGCGCGTGGCCGGCTGAATAAAAACAACGATTTCATTTTGGTCTGGAGGCTTGTCAATATGCAAGGCATGGTCAGGGAACGCTTTGATTTCAGCTATGAAAGCAGCGCTGCTGCAAGCTATCTTGTAATAAGCGGGGATGTATCTGAAAAGGTATTGGAATACCATGTAGAAATGGTCTCAAACAATGCGATACCTCATATCATTAATTTTGATTATAGGCGGATGGATTCAAAGATTTGCTTTTATTATGATGTAACCTCGAAACTGGCGCTCTCCCACTTTTTGAAGAGGGGCAGAATTACAAGGAGCGGGTTTCTTACAATACTGTCGGACATTTCAAAAACTTTGGTTGACTGTAAGAACTACCTCCTGTCAGACAGGTGTTTTCTTCTGGACCCTGATTATATGTACATTAACCCCTCTTCTATGGAAGTTTCAATGGTATATGTACCGGTTGCCGTTGACATGGATATAAATAGTGAATTCAGGGAGTTTGCAACAAACCTTATTCTATATTCAGTCAATATTGACGACAGCAATGACAATTATCTGCAAAAAGTCCTTTACTATCTCAAGGCCGAGCCTTTTAACATATTTGAATTTTATAAATCAATAAATATGTTGCAAATAGGCTATAGCATCAGTGCTGCCGGTGGATGTAACGGCAGTACTGATTCCGTTAAAACAGGTGAGGCTTTATCGGAAAAACAATCCCTAAAGGATAAGGAAAACGAAGCCCCTATAAAGAAAAAACAAGGTTTTCCTATACCACAACCTAGAGACCAGGAAGATGTAAAAAAGGGAGTAAAAAAGAAGGCGGAAGGGAAAAGCCCGTCAGGATTGAAGCTTAAACCGGTGCGCGGCATACTGCTAAGCCAATTGATTCTTGCTGCGGCCTTAATATTAACGCCTGTATATTTGAAGCTTTCCGGCAAAGACGCAATTATTAATTACTTGGGAGTGGTTATAGTAATAATTGCCCTTGATATCCTGGCTTTAAAAGCTTTATATGGGAAAAGGGGCGTTGGAATCAACAATTCTGAAAAGAATGGTAATAGAAAAAACCTTCCTACCCTACAGGATAATAAAGTAAATAAAGTTCAAATGGAGACAGCTAAAAAAACAAGCAACAAAAAAATATATGAAGCAGGAAGCAATACAATATATGGAACAGCCTTGAATGCAAATGGTTCAAATATCCCGTTTGGCATATGCAACGGAAATATACCCGGAAGATCTACTCCTACTGCCGGGAGGATAAGCAATGACACGGTCATTCTGGGGCCTTCGTTAAGAAAACACGCATTTCTTAAAGGAAACAACAATGGTGTTTTTGAAATAATAGAAATTACCCGGCCTGATTTTCTTATCGGCAGGTTAAAGGAGCATGTGGACTATGTTTGCGCAAACAATGCAATAGGCAAGGTGCATGCTCAAATTATCAAAAGGGACGGGCTTTATTTTATAAAAGACATGAATTCGAGGAACGGCACTTACCTTAATAATGTAAGAATTGATCCGGGCAAGGAATACGAAATAAAGAACAACGACAGGATTACGTTGGCAAACAGCGAGTATACATTTGTAGTACCGGAACTGCCGGAAAATAATAAGGAAAGCAGGGCTTAAAACGTAATAAGGTGTTTGTGTTCATTTGATTATGCTTATATAGGAGGTAAAAGATATGAAAAAATGTAAACTTGCTTTAGTGCTGTCACTTATTCTGATTATGAGTTTATTAATAAGAAGTTTTGCATTTGCGGCATCAGAAACCGATACGGAAATAGGCTATAGGATAAAGCCGTTGCTGGAAAAGCTTGCTTCAATAAAACAATCTGATATAGAGGCATCCTTGAATAAGTATTCTGACATGAATAACCATTGGAGCAGAAATTATGTAGGAAAGCTTACGTCTCTTGAGATAATTTCAGGTATGGGTGACGGTACTTTCAGGCCGGATCAGGAACTTAAAGTAAATGAGTTTATAAAAATGATAGTTACGGCTATGGGCTTCAAGCCGGAGAGCGGTGTAGGGAGCAATTGGGCTGAGCCTTATATAAAGATAGCAAAAGAACAGGGAATTATTGGAGAAAAAGAATTTTCTGACTATGCCAGGCCAATAAGAAGGGAAGAAATGGCAAGGATACTTTACCTTGCGGCCATGAAGAAAGAAGCGGCGCCGGATAATACCCTTGATGATGTTATAAGAATGAACATAAGGGACTTCTCAAGTATAGGCAGTGATTACGCCCAGGAAGTAATATCCTGTTACCGTTTGGGCCTCCTGAGAGGTACGCCTGAGTATTTCTTCTACCCTAAAAAGTTTCTTACAAGGGCAGAGGGAAGCGTTGCAATTATAAACTTCCTTGATGTAAACGCCAGGAAGCCTTTCACAATGACGGATAACTATGCTATACAGCTTCACAACTATGCTATGGAAAGAGAGCTTGTCGGTGATAAATACCACAATAACGGTGAAGCGAAGACTTACGTCATATGCAGGCCCGAGAAGAAAGAGGAAATGAAGGTTGCTAATGTATTGAAGGATAGTCTTAGTAAGAGTAAAGGGTATGG
>DULF01000150.1 GCA_012840535.1 Clostridiaceae bacterium | reverse complement strand
GCAACAGCTTTATCAATTTCGGAGAGATAACTATACTAAAGGGTATTGAAGAGGTTCTGGAGCGGTACTACAACTCCGGCAGGTTTGTGAGAACCCTTGAATACATAATAGGCAGGTATTTTGGGTCTGCTTTTGATTTTTACCTTAGCCTTTATGAATACTGTAAAAACCAGGGATGGCTAAAGTACCCTGTGTCAAGCAGGCAGCTTTATTCCATATTTCTGGATTATATTAAGACTTCCGAAGCTGTTGATGATTACGAAGTTTTCAATGAATTGTTGAAATTGGATTTCCTTGCTTCAGACAGGAGCAATAAACTCCCTGAAGGAATATCAAGAGAATTACCTGCTCTTTTCAAGGAAAGATGTTTTAATTTTCTTAAGAATGATGAGAATATAAAAAAATATCTTCCGGAGCACGCCGGCAAGCCTGCAAAGCAGATATATAAGCATGTGCATTTTGAGCATTTTGCTTATGACATAATTGATATTAAAGAGGGACAACCCGCCGTCAAAAAAGACACAATTGTCCTGTTTGACTATTCTTGCCGCAATAAAGTGACAGGTCTTTACAATTATCAAAAATTACAGTCTTGAAATTTATATCAAATATTGTAAAATTAAATATAATAATGTAAAATATGGATATAATGTTATATTATTCAATGATATGCAACAAAAAGGATGGGACATATGTTTACTCGAAGTAGGGTTTCTGCGCAAAAAGGAAGCATTACAGTTGAAGCTGCTATTGTTATTCCGGTTGTTATTTTGAGTATTGTAGTTGTTATATACATTGTTCTCATAATGTACCAAAAAGCTTATATGCAAGCTGTTGCAGACGATGCCGCGTCAAGGGGTGCGGCTGCCTGGGACAAGAGTGCAAGTTCCCTTGAAACAATCAGGGTGGAGAAAGAAAACCTTGGAGACAGGGGATTGTACTGGAGGATATATGATCCTGAAAAAACATCAAGGCAGAAGGCTGTTGAAGAGTACTTGGACAGGAAATATGGAAGGTATGGCATTTTGCGTGAGAGCAGCAGGTGGTCAATGGCCGAATTAAAAGATTATATTATATATAAAAAGTTGGTTGTAACCATGGAAAACTCTTACAGACTTCCAATCGGCGGTTTACTTAGTATGTTCGGAATTGACGGCTATTTCACTATAAAAGCCAAGTCAGAAGCTGTTGTAAATGAACCGGTGGAGTTTATAAGAAATATTGATTTTCTTATTGATATGGAAAGGAAGCTGGAGAGAAGATTCCCTGCCCTTAAAAACCTTGGAGACAGGACAAGGGAAATAATGGGCGAAATAAAAGATAAAATATTTGAGTTGTTTCGATAAAAAGATAATCCATTCTGCATATCGGAGGCTGGGGTTAAATGCGGCTAAAAGGGGAACGAGGTCAAATTGCAGTTTTTCTCAGTATCATTTTAATACCTGTTGTCTTAATAACAGGCGTGCTTATAGATATTGCCAGGTTGTCCGCAGCGGAGACGCAGGTAAAAAAAGCTGTTGAACTTGCCGCGCAGTCTGTTCTTGCTGACTATGAAAGAGAACTGAAGGAGAATTACGGAATATTTGCACTAAGCACTGAAAGCGATAATCAATTGATCGAATCTATAAAATCTTATCTTGAAAAAAACCTGATGATAAGATACCCTGGGGATAATAATCCCGGGCAAATAAATATCTACAATTACAGGATAGAAAACATAAAGGTAACTCCTTTTTTTAACCTTACCGAGAATGAAGTGGTCAGGAATCAAATTCTTGAATATATGAAATACCGTGCTCCCGCGGAAATAATAGAGGGTGTTTGGGACAGGATTTCCGCGGTTAAAAGCGCCGCAAAGCTGTCAGAGACTTACAGAAAGAAGATAAATGTTGATAAGATGCTTGGAAAAATGGACAAGCTTCAGCAGAAGTTAAAGAATGTCATAGACGGAAGCGGAGGAATTGGCAATGTTTTTGTAAACAGTTTCAATCAAAATGGGGTAAGGGATAAATTGGTTGATGACTATGCAAATTTGGTAATTTCATATAAGTCGCTGTCGGAAAGTTTAAACAGTATAAACAGCGATATCAGGGTTTTGGAAGAGCAAATACATAACGGTAACAACAATGACGAAACAAATAAGGACCTAAAGGATAGGCTTGATGAATTAAAGGATAAAAGGGACGGTGTTCTGCAGGAAATCAGGAGGCTTGGCGGAAGCATTTCTTCAGCCTGGGAGGAAATCAGGAAAAACCAGACCGAAGCCTTTATTGATCCAAATCAGCAGGCAGAAAAATATATAGATGATATTGTAAACACGGGAAGGGAAGCGACAGCCGCAATCGCTGAGCTTGAGCTGTTTCTGAAGGAACAGCATGAGGAAGGTGACAGGCTCTTTGGCGAATTCAAGGAATCGTGCCAGGAGGATATAAATAAGCTCAAGAGTTTAATACTCCAGGGGGAAAAAGCAGTTGAACTTAAGGAAGAAGTTGTAAATAACCGCACGGCGCTGTTTGATTCACTTGGGGGAATAAATGAGGTAAAGGCAGCTGTTGATAGACAGGACTGGAACATCATACCTGGCAAAGATGCAATTATTAGTCTCCTAAACAGGGGATTGGATGGATATAACAACAGGATAAACTATGACTATTTAATGCCGGACAGAGGGCCGCAACATGAAGATCCCCGCAGGGAAAAGGACAAAGAAGTGAAAGAATCTCTTGAAGTTGAAGACGGCAATTACAAGGATATCAGGGAAGCAGGCATTGATATTGAAGAATTGCCGTCAAGAAAAAAGGTGGAGACCGGAGTATTTGGAAGTGAAGATGATGAACAGGCCGGAAACGGAGGTCAAACATATCACAGTGAGACCCAGGAAGTGAATTATGAAGGCGAGCTTAATAACCTTGATAAGGAAGTGGATCTGACTAATGAGGATGAAAAATTCACAGACAATGCATTTGGCTTTATCAGCTCAATGGGCCGGAATCTTTCAAAAAGCCTGAAGGCTATCAGGGATGAAATTTACATCAATGAATACATTATGGGCACATTTAAGAATTCCGTGCCTAAATTAAAGATAAACAATGAAGAAGTATATGACCTGGATTTGAGAAGTATTGAGAAGAAATTCAGAGATACCTTTTTTGAAAGTGAAGTGGAGTATATTCTACATGGTAACCCGTCGGAGAAGGCAAACAAGATTATGACAGAGGCTCAGATACTGCTTATAAGGTTTGGGCTTAATACCATTCATGTTTATACGGATGTAAAGAAGAAAGAATTTGCCAACCTAATTGCAACATCCATAGCAGGTTGGTGGACCGGTGGAGCGGGCATTCCGATAATTTCCAACCTTATTATGTGCGCCTGGGGGATGGGGGAGGCAGTACTAGACCTTAAAGATATCATGGATGGAAAGGCTGTCCCGTTTTATAAGTCAAAAAGCGACTGGAAGCTGGATATAGGGTTAAACTTGAATATGGACGGAAATGAAAGCAAAGAAGTGTTATCATTTTCATACTACGATTACCTGCGACTTTTTCTTCTTATGGTTGACCCTGACAAGAAAATAAGCAGGATAGAAGACCTAATAGAATTAAACATGAACAAAAGCCGTAACGGTTTTAAAATGTACAATTCAAATACATATTTGCGTATAGAAGCAGAAGTTTCGGTTAACTACATCTTTATTACACGTCCTTTTATGCCTGTGAGAATGAGGACGGAGGACGGAAGGCACCTGATTAAAACTGTGCTGTATGAGGGATATTGAAATATGGGTAAGAGAAATACATACTTCAGCTTTATTAAGTATTTTAATTTGACTGGCAACGGAATACATGGCTGTAACAATTGTGAAAGATCCATGAATAGCGAAAAAGGGGCCGTTACCGTTGAGGCGTCAATAGTCCTTCCGTTGTTTATTTGTGTAATCATATCAATTGCTTTTTTAATACGTGTTGTCCATACCCATGGAGTAATACAGCACGCTATAAGCAATACAGCCGCAGAAATGGCTTCTTCAAGTTATTTGTATTACATCAGCGGATTACAGGATATGCATGATTCAATAAGGGATGAAATAGACGATAAAGCGGATGTTTTCAAAAACCACCTGACTACGGTTATTGAAGCATATGGGGATTTAAAAAACTTTTCCGGAACTTGTCAGGATATGTTTAACCGTGTAGAACTTCCAACCTCAGGCGCCGGATTCCAGGAATGGCTGGATGGAATTGGCGGCTTAGCAGACGATATTAATCATATCCAGGAAAGCTTTATGAATCTTGAGAATGTTTTGAATGAAATTACCGGCGATCCGCTTGCCGAGTTTAAGAGCATAGCTTTTTTTGCATCGCAGGGCATGTTTGAAAATATCAAGACTGAACTTTGTATTCCCATAGTTAAGCTGTACATGAAAAAGTATCTTCAAGGTGGAGACGGATTTGATGCGGACAGGAAGTTTAAAGGACTTAACATTGTTGACGGACTGAATGGCCTTGACTTCAGCAGGTCAAGTTTTTTTGAAGATGAGAGTAATGATATTGACATAATAGTTGAATACAAAATGGACTTGCCTGTGCCGATTAAAATATTGCCGGAACTTGTGATTACTCAAAGGGCAGTTGCAAAGGCCTGGTTGAGCGGTAATACTAATTATTCTGATTCAGAAGAGAACCACGAAGAAAACAATGGAGAAAACTGTGATGACCTATGGTCCCTTAACAATTTCCAGAGAGGCAAAAAAATTAGGAGAATATTCGGGGCAAACCTTCCGGATAGTTTTCCTGTAATCGCGAGCTTTAAATCAGGGACGGCTACAATGATAAAAAGCATGGATACTACGGCAAGCTCATATCAGAGCGGAGAAGGTGTGGAAAAGAAATTACGCGAGTATATTGACGGGCTTTCAGCATTCAGCGGACAGGAAAGACCCTGGGGCAGGGCTGGTATTGTTATCAGGCAGGAGGAGATAAAAGCAAAACAATTACTGCTGGTGATACCTTCAAATCCGGTTGGCGAAGAAGTCCAGGAGGCAATAAACAGGTGCAGGGAGTATGCCAGGGCAAAAGGGATTGAACTTAAGGTAGAAAAATATGGTTATAAAAATATTGATACTGGTGGTGATTCCGAGGAAGGAGATAATACAGGATGATTTATAAATATATTGCACTTGCTGTCCTGTTGACAATTGCAAGCATTTATGACATCAGGAACGATACCGTTCCAAACTTTTTTATAGTTATTGGCGCCTTAGCCGGATGTGCAATGGCTTTGTTCAGTGTAGGGATAAATATTGCCGATGCCTTAATGGGGTGGATTGTTGCAGGAGGTGTATTATATTTTGTTTCGATTGCAACCAGGGGTGGAATAGGCAAAGACGATGCAAAGCTTGCAGGGTGTCTCGGAATATACACGGGGCTTATGGACGCACTGTCAATTCTGATTTTATCCTCTATAATATGTGGGTTGACCGGTCTTATAATACTGGCTTTTCACAGAAGCGAAAAAAAGAGATGCTTACCCTTTTCACCGTTCCTGCTGGCTGGGACTGTTTTTACCATTCTGTTGAATTTCCTTGTTTAACGCAGATTAATCTTTTTCATTTCGAATAATATGGGTAAAATATTCTTAAATATTTGTTATTCAGAAAATTTACGTATGCAGAAAGTTTAAATATAGAAACCCCCGGGAGGCGATTTGGTTTGGATAAGCACTATATAGCCGGTATATTGAATGAAATTGGAACAATGCTTGAAATTAAGGGAGAAAATTTTTTTAAATCAAAAGCTTATTATGATGCGGCAAGAGCATTGGAACTTATGGAAGAAGACATAGAGGCGCTGGTCAGGGAGGACAGGCTGAAGGACATCAAAGGATTTGGAAAAGCAATTTCACAGAAGGTCGGAGAGCTTGTCACTACAGGTAAGCTTGAATACTATGAGAAACTTAAGGAATCAGTCCCGTCCGGACTTATGGAAATGTTAAAGATACCGGGAATGGGATCGAAAAAAGTCAGAGCTGTATATGAGAACCTTGGAATATCAACTATAGGGGAATTAAAATATGCCTGCATCGAAAACAGGCTGTTAAAACTTCCCGGTTTCGGGGAAAAGACGCAGCAGAAGGTGTTGGAAGGAATAGAGAACCTTGGAAGGTATGCAGGGCAGTATCACTTTCCGTATGCGATGAGCCTGGCTAAAGAAATTTTACAGGCTTTGAAAATGAGCAATGCGGTAAAAAGATGCAGCGAAGCCGGAAGTCTCAGAAGAAGAAAAGAAATCGTGAAGGACATTGATTTACTGGCAAGCAGTGACGACAGCGAAGCTGTTATGGAGCTGTTTACTTCACATCCTCTTGTAGTGCAGGTTACTTCCAGAGGCGATACCAAATCCAGTGTTGTGCTAGAAGGCGGAATAGCGGCAGACCTGCGGGTTGTAAGTGATAAAGAATATCCTTATGCGCTCCATCATTTCACCGGAAGCAAGGAGCATAATACAGCTTTAAGGCATATCGCAAAACAGGAGGGTTTAAAAATCAATGAATACGGTGTTTTCAAAGGTGAAGAATTGATAGAGTGCAAGACGGAAGAAGATATATTTAATATTTTCGGGATGAGTTACATACCGCCTGAACTTCGAGAAAACAATGGAGAGCTGGAAGCAGCAAAAGAGGGTAAAATACCCAAATTAATAGAATACGGGGATATCAGAGGCATATTTCATATACATACATCGTACAGCGACGGACTGAATACAATAGAGGAGCTTGCAAAGGCCTGTATTGAAAGAGGATTCTCTTATATGGGAATAAGTGACCACAGCCAGTCGGCATACTATGCCGGCGGGTTGAATGTGGATGATATTAAAAGGCAGCACGAAGAGATTGACAGGCTGAATGAAAAATTCAGCGGATTCAAGATATTTAAAGGGATAGAACTGGATATTCTTCCGGACGGGAGTATTGACTATGACGATGAAATACTGTCGTGGTTTGACTTTACCATAGCTTCAGTCCATACGGCGTTCAGGATGGATGAGGACAAAATGACGGAAAGAGTTATTAAAGCCATGAAAAACAAAAATGTAAACATACTTGGACATCCGACCGGAAGGCTCCTCTTGTCACGGGAACCTTTTAAAATAAACATTAATGAAATTTTTAGAACAGCAGCTGAAGAAAACGTGATAATAGAAATCAATTCAAATTCCCACAGACTGGACCTTGACTGGAGATACTGCAAAGCGGCAAAAGAAGCAGGGTGCACTTTCTTAATCGCGCCTGATGCCCACAGGATAAGCGGAATAGACGATATTGAATATGGCATAAATGTAGCAAGAAAAGGGTGGCTGGAAAAGGGGGATGTGGTTAATACCCTAGGGACAGATGCAATATATAGATTAATGTCAAGAAAAAAGGGAAAAGTGGCAAATTAAATTTAAAAAAACTATTGCAAAAATTTCATTTCTCTTATAAAATACATATAATATTTTAAAAAATTCAGATGAGATGAGGAGAGTTGAGAAGAGATGAGTAAGTTGAGTAAAAACAATGTCACAAAAGTTATTCTTGGAGAACACGAGATCCCAAAGCAATGGTACAACATCGTTGCTGACATGCCAAACAAGCCTGAACCGTATTACAATCCAATGACAGGAAAACTTGCATCAGCAGACGACATGAGGGCTATTTTCCCGAAAGAAATCATTATGCAGGAAATGTCCACCGAAAGATTCATCGACATTCCTGAAGAAGTACGGAAAATGTATGCCCAGTGGAGGCCTACGCCTTTGTTCAGGGCGAGAAACCTCGAGAAAGTTTTGGATACGCCTGCAAGAATCTATTACAAGTACGAAGGTGTAAATGCAACCGGAAGCCATAAGTTAAATACTGCTTTGGCCCAGGCTTATTATAATAAAGCTGAGGGTATAAAGCGCATTTCAACTGAAACAGGCGCAGGCCAGTGGGGAAGTGCCTTAAGCATGGCTTGCAATCATTTTGGAATGGAATGTACTGTTTACATGGTAAAGGTCAGTTACCAGCAAAAGCCTTACAGGCGTTCTTTTATGAATACGTTTGGGGCTAATGTTATCGCAAGCCCAAGTAATCTGACAAACGCAGGACGGCAAATACTCGAAAAAGACCCTGACTCAACCGGAAGTCTTGGAATTGCCATCAGTGAAGCTGTTGAAGATGCGGCAACCCATGACGATACAAATTATTCGCTTGGGAGTGTTTTAAATCATGTTTGCCTGCATCAAACGATTATCGGCCTGGAAGCAAAAAAGCAGATGGAAATGATAGATGAGTATCCGGATGTCGTTTTTGCGTGCTGCGGAGGCGGAAGTAATTTTGCAGGAATCGCTTTCCCGTTCCTTAGCGATAAATTCAAAGGTACGAAGGTCAGAGCTGTTGCAGTTGAGCCGAGCGCATGTCCTACACTTACAAAAGGAGTCTTTGCATTTGACTATGGCGACACTGCTAAAATGGCTCCAATTGCAAAGATGTATACATTAGGCCATGATTTTGTCCCCGCCGGGATTCATG
>DULF01000149.1 GCA_012840535.1 Clostridiaceae bacterium | reverse complement strand
GCGTTGACCCGTATGAACTCTGGAGACGGAAGGGAATGCCCAGTGTTGTTGATATAGCCAGGAGAAAAGCCAGAGAGCTTCTAAAAGAGGGTATAAGGAAGCCTCTGGAAAGCGATAAATTAAAAGAAATGAATGAAATATTAAAGAATTTTGAGGAGGGTCTCAGATGAAGTTTGAAACATTTAAAGTATTGTCTGATGAAGAAATAGTACAGATTCACGAAGCTTCAATCGATATTCTTGAAAACGCCGGTGTCTTGATATACAGCAAAAAGGTGCTGGATTTGCTCGACGCAAAGGGCGCTGTTGTGGATTATGGCAAGAAGCTGGCAAAGTTCCCCAGGAAGCTGGTTGAATCGTGCTTTAAAAGTGTGCCAAAGACTTTCGACCTATATGACAGGAACGGAAACAAAGCAATGACTATCGGTGACGGCATACCAAAATGTGCCTCAGGCCATAATGCAATATTTATAATCGACGCTGAAACCAATGAAAGAAGAAATTCTACAGTAAAGGATGTAGAAAATTTCGCCCTGATATCCGACAAGCTTGAGGATATAGATATTGTGGGAGTGCCGGTAATGCCACAGGATGTAACTCCTGAAGCTTCACTGATTTACGCTGTCAAAGCGCTCTATGAAAACACTACCAAGCCAATATTCTTCTCAACGGAAAGTAGCGCGGTAAATGCAGCCGTAATCAAAATTATGAAAGCAGTTGCAGGGAAAGAAGATATATCTGACTGTCCAAGCGCTATTAGCCAATTGTCTCCAACCAGCCCGTTATTCTGGGAGGAGGGGGCAGTAGATGCTCTAGTAGAAGTATCAATGGAAGGTGTGCCGCTAAATCTTCTGCCCGAGCCAATAGCCGGAGTAAGTGCGCCGTATTCCGTTGCAGGCCTGCTTACGATGCACAATGCCGAGGTTCTCTCCGGTGTAGTCATATCCCAGCTTGTAAGGCCCGGAACACCTGTAATATATGGAAGTTCCTGGACTACATATGATATGAAGTATACAAACGCTATTATAGGAAGTCCTGAAACAAGCATACTCAGAGTTGCAGGTTGCCAGATGGCAAGGTATTATAATATGCCCAGCCATACCACTGCTCCTAACTCTGACGCTAATGCCCATGATGAGCAGAACGCATGGGAAAAGACCATCAGCAATATGTGCGCAATTTGTGCAGAAAATGATGTGGTAATGAACTCGGGAATGTTTGCTACCGGTCTTACAATCAGCCTTGAACAGCTTATTATTGATGATGAAATTAACGGAATAATAAGAAGACTTCACAGAGGCATTGAGGTAAACGAGAAAACTATTGGAGCAGAGGTAATAAAAAGAGTAGGGCCAAGAGGAAATTTCATTATTGAGGATCATACTTTCGAATTCTTAAGAAGCGGGGAATTCAGGGAAGTAAAAGTATCCAACACAAAGACTTATGACAACTGGATTAGGGCCGGCGCGCCTACCGTGGTGGAAAATGCAAGTAAAAAGGTGAAGGAAATCCTCAAGGAAGGAAATGACAAGAAACTTGATGATAAAGTAATTGAAAAGATGAACGATATTATCAAAGAATTTGAAAAGGGGCTTGGGAAATAAGCATATATATGGACCCTCCTTTGCACGGAAAAAATAATTCGTTTAAAAAGGAGGGTCCCCTCAACATATTAATTTCAGAGGATTTATTGCCCGGTTAAAATCTTCCTTTCTTATCCTGTTCTTCTATTCTGGCCGCAAATTTCTTACCGAGTCTCTCACAATAAGGTTGTCTGAAGCTACAATAACATTTTCCACGTGCTGTCCGTCTATTTTTTTGATTATCATTTCCATTGCAAGGCTTCCCATCAGTTTTTTGTCAATTCTTATTGTTGTTAATGCAGGCTCAATATATCTAGACAGAATAATATCATCAATGCCTACGAAAGAAATATCCTCGGGAACCCGGTATCCGTGCGCCTTTGCGCATTTAATCGCACTGGCTGCATACATATCTACTGCACAGAATACAGCGGTTGGCTTGTTCTTTGTGCTTAATATCCTTTCCATGCATTCATAGGCGGATTCTTCATTTCTTTCATCATTGGCGTCAATCTGAATCCATGAAGAAGGTATGGATATTCCCTTGCCATCGAGGGCTTTTTTAAAGCCCGAAAAAACCTGGGTATAGAAATTTGGAGAAGTACACGAGGTTATAAAAGCAATATCGGTATGACCGTTTTCAATAAGGTGCATGGTTGCTGTATAAGCAGCTTTTTCATAATCAGCCATTACATAGGAATATGCGTCGTTATCGGGATGTGCATCTATGACCACGCATGGTATTCCAAGATTTTCTATTTCATTAAGAATATAGCTTTCAGTATCCTGAAAGAATATAACGCCGTCAGTATCTTTTTGCTTAATAATTTCCGGAAACTCGAATTTGTCCCCTAAAGCAGGAATATCAGTAAAAACAATGTTATAGCCATATTCCTTGCTTTTTTCAAGCAGGCCTTGCGCAATTTCAAAATAGAATAAATTATTGAACGGCGATGCGCCTTTTCTCACAACAATACTTATATTAAAACTCTTTTTCAATATTAATCGTCTGGAACTCAGGCTTGGCCTGAAATTGGTTTCCTTTATTATTTCAATAACCTTTTTTCTTGTACTGCTGCTTACGCCGGGCTTGTTATTAATCACAAAAGAAACTACAGTAGGCGAAACACCGGCCATTCTTGCAATATCTTTAATTGTAAGTCTTTCCATTTTTGACATCTCTCCAATACTATATATAAAACGCTTTGTAAATTATAGCACACAAGTCAATCTAATTCAATAATAGCACAAAGTAAGGAATTAGTGACATTAGAACATGATTAATATGCTTTGTATATTTACTATATTTATGCCGCCATATTTCATTGACAATAAAATATATGGTTGGTATAATAAAGTTATAAAACGTTTTATATGAAATTCTGCGTAATGAATAACATTTTCGATGAAATTCTGGCTTAATTATTTGGAAATCAAAACAAAAAGCTTTTTCTTGTATTATTTTATTGAAAGGTGGGGTTTTTCATGGCAGGAGGTCCAGGTTCATATCTCTTTGGCGAAGAAGAGAGAAGAGAATTACTTGACGTAATGGAGACGGGATATCTTTTCCGTTACGGTTCAGAGGATGACCCTAGGTTTAAGAAAAAAGTGGCGACTTTTGAGAAAGAGTTTGCTGAAAAATTAGGCGCGAAATATTGTGTAG
>DULF01000017.1 GCA_012840535.1 Clostridiaceae bacterium | reverse complement strand
CTGGGCGAAAATTTTCAGCACATATCCATCTACAGGGGATTCAACCTCGGAACTTAATTTATCAGTCTCAATTTCCGCCACCACTTCACCGGCTTTTACAAAATCTCCGACTTTTTTATACCATTTTGTAATAGTACCATAGGTCATAGCCAAGCCCAGCTTGGGCATTATAACTTCATGTGCCATTTTTTTCTCCCTTCCCTAGAACATTTCTTTAACTGCCCGCACTATCTTGTCTGTATTTGGAAGAACATAATTCTCCAACACAGGAGCAAAAGGTACAGGACAATCTGGACTACCAAATCTCTTAACAGGTGCATCCAGATAATCAAACGCCTGTTCAGAAATTATTGCCGCAACCTCGCTTGCTACACTGCAGGTCAGCCATGTTTCCTGCAAACACAGAACTCTGTTTGTCTTCTTGACGGAATTGATGATTGTATCTGTATCCAATGGTTTTATCGTTCTTAAATCTATAATTTCTGCGCTGATACCGTCTTTTTCCAGAATCTTCGCAGCTTCAAGAGCCATATGGACCATGTATGAATAAGTAACTATGGTTATATCCTTTCCTTCTCTCTTTATATCTGCTTTTCCAAACGGAATCAAATATTCAGGATCATCGGGAACCTCTCCCTGCAGCTGATAGCACTGACGGTGTTCGAAGAATATTACAGGGTTATTGTCCCTTATTGCTGTCTTTAACAAACCTTTTGCATCTGCGGGCGTGGAAGGTGCCGCAACCTTTAATCCTGCCACAAACGAGAACCAGGACTCAAACATGTGTGAATGCTGTGCACCTGCAGAACCGCCACCTCCGCACGGTAGCCTCATAACCATGGGAATGCTTAATGTGCCTCCAAACATATATCTCATATTTGCGGCCTGATTTACAAGCTGGTCAGATGCAATTGTAACCCAATCACCAAACTGTAGTTCTACAACAGGTCTCAGTCCTGTTGCCGCAGCTCCTACTGCCAATCCTGTATACCCCGCCTCTGAAATTGGCATGTTCATTATTCTGTCCGTTCCAAACTCTTCAGCAAGACCTCTGGTTACTCCAAAGGCTCCTCCATAGTAAGCCAGATCAAGTCCTATACATAACACGTTCTCATCGCGTCTCATTTCTTCAGCAATAGCTGTGCCCAGTGCTTTTGAATATGACATCCTACTCACGGTATCTTCCCCCTTATACTTGTATTAATATTGATTAATCGGCATAAACGTCTTCTAATGCGCTTTCCGGACGTGGATCAGGACTGTTTTCTGAAAACTCAATTGCTTTTTCTATAGCCTCCTCCACTTCCTTCTTGATCTGGTTTATACCGTCCTCGTCAATAATACCCTCTTCTATCAGCCTCTTTGGATAAACGGCAATCGGATCTTTCTTTTTCCAGGCTTCAAGCTCTTCCTTATTCATATACGAATCCGTGTCTCCGACGAAATGAGTATGATGCTTGTATGTCTTGCATTCGATAAGAGTCGGACCTTCTCCTCTCCTGGCCCTGTCTACAGCTTCTTTCGCAACCTTATATACTTCATCAGGGTCAGTTCCATCAACTATTACCCCGGGTATTCCGTAAGCCTGAGCCCTTACAGCAATGTCTTCCACTTTCCTGACAGTAGTCTGCCTTGTGCTTACTCCGTACAGATTATTCTCACAGACATATATCACAGGCAGGTTAAATGCTGCACCTATATTAATAGCTTCATGGAAGGTTCCCTGGTTGCTTGCGCCGTCACCGAAAAAGGCAACTGCAACTCTGCCATCCTTTTTATATTTAGCGCTTAAAGCAGCACCGGTCGCAATAGGAATACCTCCGCCGACAATTCCGTTTGTGCCGAGTATTCCCAACTCCGGAGCAGCAATGTGCATTGAGCCTCCCTTTCCCTTGTTGTATCCTGTTGCCTTGCCATAAAGTTCAGCCATTGCCTTATTTATATCTCCGCCTTTGGCTATCAGATGACCATGGCCTCTGTGGGTACTGGTTATATAATCATCTTTGTTAAGGGCTGAGCATACTCCAACCGCAATTGCCTCTTCACCTACATACAGGTGGAAAAACCCAGGCAGCTTGTTTTGCATGGCCAATACTCTGACTTTTTCTTCAAAAACTCTGATGGTATACATATCTCTGAACATTTTAATTCTTAATTTTAAATCCATTATTAAACCCCCTTGCAATGTATATTTTTGCCGGTAGCGCCCGCCCCTGGTTTTTTATAAGCTGCTTTACACTACCTGCAAGCCCTTTAAGACCTTATTACCTAATTAATTCAAAAACTTCTTTAAAACTCTCTTTTGATATATTTTAATTATTTATTCTGTTTGAATTTATTAATGACATGCACTGATCCCAATCCGGCATTGCGCTTTGAGCCCCCATTTTAGTAATGGATATTGCTGCCGCTGCATTTGCAATAACCATACTTTCTTCAATGCTCTTATCCATTGAAATTCCTACCGCCAGCCCTGCATTAAAAGTATCACCGGCAGCTGTTGTGTCTACTGCATCAACCTCATAGGTAGGCACATGCTTGAAACCGTTTTTTGTAAAAATATACGCTCCTTTGCTTCCTGCCTTATTTATTACTGTCTTTACTCCCTTTTCAAGCAAGATTTGTACAGCTGCTTTTCTGTCTTTTTCAGATTTAATATTCATGCATGTGAGTCCTTCAAGCTCAGTTTCATTTGGCGTGATAATATCAATATATGGGAATATGTCATCAGGCAGCGGACGAACAGGCGCCGGATCAAATATAACAAGTTTTTTCAGCTCAGTCGCCTTTTTGATTGCGTAAATTACCGTTTCAACAGGAATCTCAAGTTGTACCATTAAAATATCGCTTTCCCGTATGGTATCGATGTTCTTTTCCACGTAATCGGAAGTCACATAGTTATTCGCTCCCGGAGTAACTATGATAGAGTTCTGACCATTACCTGACACCAGAATAGTTGCTGTACCCGTACTTACTGAATCTTCAAATTTTAATGCCGATGTATCTATACCCAAATTGTTGAACATATCAATCATTTCGCGGCCAAAGCTGTCACTGCCGACACATCCAAGAATTTTTACATTTCCACCGAGCTTTCTTGCTGCAACAGCCTGGTTAGCTCCCTTTCCCCCGGGGAAAGTATTAAACTCCTTGCCCGGCACCGTTTCTCCCGGCTTTGGGAACCTATCCATCGAGGTTACCATATCAACATTTATGCTTCCAACAACACATATTTTTTTCATAACATACCTACCCGTGAAATCTATAATTTTTTAGTCGATATCAGCTCTTACCAGTGATAGAAAAATTCACTATTGTGGGAGTATGCCCAAACTGCTGGATTACTTCATTTAAAAAAGCTTAGGGGCACTGAGCCCCCCAACTTTTTGGGCACACACCCCGGTATGTCCCTTTAATATAAATAATGCAAACAATATTATAGTACAGTTGCCCTTTTTTCTCTGATCGTCTCCACCATTGCTTTTATATTATCTATCGGAACATCGCCCATGACTTCCTGGTCAGGTGAAATAATCATTCCTCCGCCCTTTCCAAGGGTTTCTATTACATATGAGGTCGATTTTTTTACTTCCT
>DULF01000016.1 GCA_012840535.1 Clostridiaceae bacterium | reverse complement strand
ATATTCTATCACTTGTATGGCACTACTTCTTCTGCAAGCACCTTACGATTTCACCTATATACATTCTGTGGTAATCCTTCTGGCTGTAATTTTTTTCTATGCCCGGGTCTAAGAAGTTAGCCGGGTCGATATCCTGAAAATACAGCTTCCTGCACTCAATCACCATCCGGGCTTCATTGAAATACACCGAACCGTTTCCGCTTTGGGCTGGCGTTAATCCCGTTTTTGCCGCTTTGTCAACGTCTCTGCCGGAATGGGAACCGCAGAATCTCAACGCATCCCTATAATCCTCATCAAAGAAAGACAGCGTAAACGTATCGGCCTTTTCCATAAAGCCGTATGTATAGCGGGTAGGCCTTACAAAGCAGAAGCAAACATTCTTGTTCCACAAGACGCCAAGTCCGCCCCAACTTGCTGTCATTGTATTATAGGCATCTAATGTTCCGGCTGTTATCAGCATCCAGTCAGAGCCAATAAGTTTGAATGTATTGTCAGTTATTTGTTCCGGCTTAATTTCCACAAACTCCCTTGTCATATCCATACCACCTTTGACTTTTTATTATTGCTGTTATTCTATCTACAGCATTCCTTATCTTCTCAGCAAAGACCCCAGTATTCCTCTGATCAGTTCCCGTCCCACTTCTCTTCCGACAGAACTCATCGCTGATTTGGCAAGCCTCTCCAGCGGAGTGTCCGTAGTGCGCCTTTTTTGTGTAGTTTTAGCATTATCGATTCTGCTTTGTTTTCTTTGGGAATATGTATCTTCTTCATATCTCCGGCGCTGTTCAACTTGCCCTCTCTCCAAAGCAGCCTGATGGTTTGCTCTTTCCTTCAATTTCTCGTATGCGGATTCCCTGTCGTACATCTCCTCATATTTCCCGTAAAATGCAGACCCTCGAATTACAGCTTCCCGTTCTGCTTGTGAAATCGGCCCTATATAGCTTCGTGGAGGTGCAACGTAAGCTCTTTCAACTACTGATGGCCGTCCTTCTTCATCCAAAAACGAGATTAGAGCTTCTCCGACTCCCAGCTCCGTAATTGCCTGTACGGTATTTATTTTAGGATTTGCACGGAAAGTTTCCGCTGCTGCTTTAACAACATTTTGGTCACGCTGCGTAAATGTCCGCAGAGCATGCTGAATTCTGTTTCCAAGCTGTCCAAGCACTTCATCCGGTATATCGGTGGGACTCTGAGTAACAAAGTACACACCCACACCCTTTGAACGTATCAACCTGACAACTTGTTCAATTTTTTGCAGTAGCACTTTCGGAGCATCTTTGAAAAGAAGATGCGCCTCATCAAAGAAAAAGATCATTTTAGGTTTTTCAAGGTCACCTGCTTCAGGCAACCCTTCAAACAACTCCGCCAGCAGCCAAAGTAAAAAAGTGGAATACAGGGCAGGATACACAAACAGTTTATCTGCTGCCAGTACATTTATATATCCCATGCCATTCCTGTCTGTTTTCATAAAATCAAATATATCAAGGGCAGGCTCCCCAAAAAATTGATCCGCTCCCTGCTCTTCAAGGGCTAACAGCTCACGCTGTATAGCACCTATTGACTGCTTTGAAATGGTACCGTACTCCGTTGTAAAATCTTTGGAATTGTCACCTACAAACTTGAGCATTGCTTTTAAATCTTTAAGATCTATTAGGAGCATCCCCATATCGTCAGCTATTCTAAAAACTATGTTTAATATACCCCTCTGCGTTTCGTTCAAATTCAACAGTTTTGATAGAAGCAAAGGACCCATATCGGAAATGGTTGCACGCACCGGATGTCCCTGTTGGCCGAACACATCCCAAAACACAACAGGAAAACCCCTGTACTCAAAATTGTCAATTCCAACTGTGTTGGCACGTTCCTCTATCTTGGGACTGTTTTCTCCAGGCTTGCATATACCTGAAAGATCTCCCTTTATATCCGCAAGAAAAACCGGTACCCCAATTGAACTGAAAGACTCAGCCAATACCTTCAATGAAACCGTCTTTCCCGTACCTGTAGCACCCGCTATCAAGCCGTGCCGGTTAGCCATTTCAGGCAGTATCCTTACCTCAGTCTCTCCCTTTGCAAATAATAACCCCTTTTCCGCCATTTTAAATACCCCTTTATAAATTGATTTTATTAAAACATCTCAAATATTTGGATAAACAGTTAAAATTTATATTTACATATATTTTAGAATTCTTAACTACCGGGGTCAAGACATATTTATAACTATATGCATTTTATACATATTTAATCACTTTAATTCTGACCAGTTGACCGAGGTTGCGTGAAAGCATCCCCATTCCATCAGCATCGTATTCAAAATAAAAACAGGCTTTTTCTTATCATAAAGCCTGTTTCAACATTTATAAAAATCATGTTGTTAGAAGCCGAATCCTCCCCCGAAAAACGGGAAGCCAAAGAAAGGACGCCTTCTTCTGCTTATTAACTCACGAATAAGAAGAATTGATATAAGCGATCTTAACAAATTCCTCCTGCCAATACCGAATTGCCTTTCATCAAGCTCCCTTGACCCCTTCATAATTTCTGCGTCAACATCACGTTCAACCCTGGCATAAATATCGTCAACCATGGCCTCAAGCTGTTCGCGGGTTGGAATATAGGACGGCCCGTATGTCGTGTCCATCATGTCGCAATGTCCAACTACCACAGGATAAACTATATAATAGACCCTGGGATACATTGCTTCTAACTGATGCTCCGGCATTGTCATCATAGGATACATCTGGCTTGGAATATACCCATGATGGTACGGATACATTTGAGCAGGGTACGCCTGATCGGGACAGCACCCTCCCTGCGCCGTAGGCGCCCAGCTATACCCATAATCCTGCATATTATAACCTCCTTGCATACTTAATAACTGTTATTTTTACAATTTATAATATGCGGAAGTGGGCAGTTAAGTTACCAATTATGAACATTATGTATTCCTATCAAGCTCCGCAATTTATGTAAAATAAAACTGTTATTGCATTTGTTATCCCTGGCTGGCAGCCTTCAATTCATCAATATCCAGGATTTTGACTGTCGAAAGGTAAAAATCTATAATTCCCTCATCCCTCATTTTGCACATTTCCCTTGACAGCGAAGGCCTTGAAACATTCAAAAAATCAGCAAGTTCATTTCGGTTTAATGGCAGTTTAATATGATTATTTCCTGTCTTTTTAAATTGTTCCAACAAATAGGTGCTGATTTTTCCACGAATGCTTTTTATGGTAAGATAATCTACTTTTTTGTTAAGCAATAATGCCTTTTCCGATATTACAGTCAACAAATTCAGAATCAGTTTCCTGTGCCAGGAACACAGCTTTCCGCATTCACCTACAATTTTTTCTTTCTCAAGAAAGAGCACTTCACAATGTTCCTGTGCCAGGACACTTGCAGGCCACTTTGTTTGACCTGAGAAGACCACTATTTCCCCAAAAATGTCACCTTCCTTTAAAACCGTCATTACAACCCTGTTCCCGGCAGCATCTTCTTTACTTACAGTTGCTTCTCCTTTTAATAAAATCCCTACGCATT
>DULF01000148.1 GCA_012840535.1 Clostridiaceae bacterium | reverse complement strand
GATGTAGTGATAATACGCTATGAAGGCCCAAAAGGCGGTCCGGGAATGAGGGAAATGCTTGGACCCACATCGGCTATAGCAGGAATGGGGCTTGATAAAGATGTTGCGCTGATTACCGACGGACGGTTTTCAGGTGCGTCAAGAGGAGCCTCAATCGGACACGTATCGCCTGAAGCCATGGAAGGCGGCCCAATAGCGATAGTTAAAGAAGGAGACATGATAAGTATAGATATTCCCAACGGGACTTTAAATGTGGAAATATCAGATGAAGAAATAAAAAGAAGGCTGGCAGAGTGGAAAGCGCCGGCCCCTAAGATTACAAAAGGATATCTAGCCAGGTATGCAAGGCTTGTTACGTCTGCAAACACTGGCGCAGTCCTGAAGATAACGGACACTCAATAATAGCTCGTATTATGGTTTAGGAGGTAAGCATGAAATTAACCGGTGCTGAAATAGTAATTGAATGTTTAAAAGAACAGGGTGTTGATACTGTTTTTGGATTTCCGGGGGGAGCGGTATTAAATATTTATGACGCTTTATATAAGGCCAGGGGTGAAATCAGGCATATTCTTACTTCTCATGAACAGGGAGCGGCTCATGCCGCGGACGGATATGCCAGGGTAAGCGGAAAAGTCGGAGTATGCATTGCCACATCCGGACCTGGTGCAACCAACCTTGTTACAGGAATAGCTACAGCATACATGGATTCGGTTCCCATGGTGGCATTAACAGGCCAGGTAGCCACGTCCCTGCTAGGGAAGGATTCATTCCAGGAGGTTGATATTACAGGAATAACCATGCCTATTACAAAGCACAATTATATAGTCAAGGATGTAACGAAACTTGCGAATATCATGCGTGAAGCGTTTATAATAGCAAAGCAGGGACGGCCGGGGCCGGTCCTGGTTGATATTTGCAAGGATGTTACCGCTGCAGTAACCGATTTTGAAAACAAACCCTTAAAGAAAGTGCCTGCCGTTTCCATAGGTGTTTCGGATGATGAAATTGATGCTGCGGCTGAAGTTATCAACAATTCTTCAAGGCCTGTACTGCTTTCGGGCGGAGGCGTATCAATAGCAGACGCGTGCGAAGAGGTAAGAGAACTTGCCGAAAAAGCAAAGATACCTGTGACAACAACGCTTATGGGACTAGGTTCCTTCCCCGGTACCCACGAACTTTTTACAGGGCTTGTAGGAATGCATGGTTCTAAAACAACCAACCTGGCAATTGCTGAAGCGGATTTGTTCATAGCAATCGGCGCGCGCTTCAGTGACAGGGTAATAAGCAATGTAAGCAGGTTTGCGCCAAACGCCAAAATTATGCATATTGATATTGATCCGGCTGAGGTGGGTAAAAACGTTACTGCCCATTACCCCTTGGTCGGAAATATAAAAAAGATACTGAAAAAGCTGAATGCCAGAGTCAAAAACAGGGATTATACGGATTGGAACAAAAGAATTGATGAGTGGAAAAGGTCATTCCCGGTAAAATACACGCAAGACGGTTCGTTAAAGCCACAGTATATTGTTGAAAAGATATATGAGCTTACCGGAGGGAATGCGATAATTACAACTGAAGTAGGGCAGAATCAGCTTTGGGCAGCGCAATTTTATAAATTTACAGCACCAAGGCAATTTATTTCATCCGGCGGACTGGGAACAATGGGATATGGCCTTGGTGCGTCCATAGGCGCGCAGCTGGCAAGGCCGGATAAAAAAGTTATCAACATTGCCGGTGACGGAAGCTTCAGAATGAACTGCAATGAATTAGCCACAGCAGTTGAATATAAATTGCCGATAGTGGTGGCGATTTTGAACAACCGGGTACTGGGTATGGTAAGGCAATGGCAGGCGCTGTTCTATGGCGGCAGGTATTCTTCAACCACTATTGACAGAGGGACTGATTTTGTCGCACTGGCGCGTGCTTACGGAGCAATAGGAATCAACGTTACAAAGCCGGAGGAAGTGGAACCGGCCATATCCAGAGCACTGGAATCCACAGACAGGCCGGTTGTCATAAATTTTGAGATAGACAAGGACGAAAAGGTATTTCCCATAGTTCCTCCCGGAGCGCCCATAGATGAATTAATAGATGAGTGATAAATAAAATTTTTGTACTTACTCACTGGTTTATAGCACAGATGCCCGGACTAACCGGATGGAAGATTATGACAGCTAACAGGAGTCCGGAGCTTCCATCCGGAAAAAACGGTGCAACATAATGAAGTTAAAAAGGTGCGATTTCCGTGAAGATTGCTTTTGCTAACCTTATATGAGATTCTGCCGTTATGTGAACACCGTCACATCCGACTGTTACATAATCCTCCCCTGCCAGAAATTTGCAACCGGTGGTTTGAGCCACATCCGAATAGTACTGCCTAAAGAGTCTTGACTGAGCAGGAGCATAGTTATAGTCGAAAACTTCCTTAATAACCGGAATATCTTTGATTTTTTCATCTATCAGAGGGGGTGAAATAAGCAATATTTCCGGGCATTTACATCTGCAGTCTATACTCCAGTGGCGAATCAGGTTAACCAATCGTTCTACACCAGCTGCTGCATAGTAAGCATTTACCTTTACTCCTGTAGAAAGGTCGTTGGTACCAAGCATTATGGTCACAAGTTCCAACGGCGCATGGGAACTGAGACAAGGATAAAGGTACTTTCTTCCGTTGACATAGGGATCTACATCTGTATCATATACTGTTGTTCGTCCAGGAAATCCCTCTTCAATTACTTCGTAGTCTGCACCCAGTAATTTTTCCAAAACTTTCGGATACCGTGTATTTTCATCGTATCGCTCACCTGTCTCAGGATTTGTTCCCCAAGTATTGGAATCGCCGTAACAAAGAATTCGTTTCATTGTCTACTCCCCCAATCATGTTTATTTTACAAATGAGATGGAACGTGGATGTTTTTTGGCAACTTAAGCCGTCAATCCGAGACTCTGTCGGTACTCCCTCGGACTCGTGGCACTTAATGTTAATTTGATTCTCTTATCTCATTATACCAGAAAAGGATAAATACATTTGCTAAAAATATCACACATAAAACAAACATAGCATCATTGACTGATAAAGCCAACAATGCTAGGATTTATGTAACTTAGCAATCAACTGCAATTAAATATTATCGAAATCAAGAGCAGAAAAGGGGGGCTCTAAATGAGAGCAGCTTATTTAAAAGCTCCATTCCAGTTTGAAGTAAGAGAAGTGAATTTAAGGGAAATCAAGCCTGACGAGGTATTGGTCAAAGTTATGGCTTGCAGTGTCTGTGGTCATGATATGATTCTGGCATCATATGCAGCTGACTACTGGCAGCCTTTTGGCCACGAAATTGCCGGTGTGGTGGAGAAGGTCGGACCCCTGGTAAAAAATGTGCAGCCGGGTGACAAAGTAGTGCTTGAGAGTGGTACCTTTGACCGCTATTCGGATAATTCACGCAACGGGAGAGTTGATCTTGACAATAACGGGCCGAATTTTTGGCTGAAGGATAATGATCCCATGGGATTTGCAGATTATATCATTGTACCAAATGAGGTGTGCGTAAAATTTGACGGCCTTTCCTTTGAAGAGGCCTGCCTGATTGAGCCATTGGGAGTTGCAATGGATCTAGTGCTTACAGCTGACATAAAGCTGAATGATGATGTGCTTGTGATAGGGCTTGGACCTATCGGATTAATGGCATTAAAGCTTGCTAAAGCTATGGGAGCGAGAAAGGTCTATGGAGCTGAGCTTTCAGTAGCAAAAGCTCGAATTGAAATGGCAAAAAAATTCGGTGCTGATGAAATCATATGTACAGACCTGATAAAGCTTGAAGATTACAAATTTGAAAAAGGTGGCCTGGACAGGATACTGGTGACTGCTCCGCCAAAAACTATACCATCGGCAATAAATATAGCCAATAAAGGCGGTATTATAGCATTTCTGGGAATAGATTACGGTCCAGAAGGCAGCATTACTTTTGATTCAAATGTGTTCCATGTGAACAAGCTTCAGTTGAGATCCTCTTTTGCTTCACCGGCTTTGTATTTTCCTAAATGCATTGACTTGGTAAAAGCAGGCATTGTAGAAACCAAACCATTGATTACACATAGGTTTAAGCTTGAAGATATCGCTCAGGCCATTACTTCGTTCAGAGATGACAGAGCAGGCGGAATCAAAGCCGTAATGATAAACTCATGACACCTAAAGAAAGAGCAATAGCTGCTTTAAACCTTCAGCAGCCTGATAAGGTGCCTACCATGGAAATAGATTTTCAGCTGCACAGAGAATTGATTGGCAAGAACCTTATCTTGGGCAAAGAATTAGGAAAGTTGATGGGAAAAGAAAAAGAAAAAGCTCTGCAGCATAATGCCCAAATTTATGTTGAGACTGCAATCGAGCTGGATTATTCAGCCATAACCGTACATCCGCCTGCGATAGAGTGCAGTCCTGGTTATATACCACCGTGGAGCTATCCGGATTTTGAAGACGAATTAAAAGTCATAAGCCTGGTATATAAATATGCAGAAGACCGGTTCATGGTTGCCATGGGGATAGACGGAACATACAGCATACCGGACGGAAAAGAGTACCTTGATTTTGTTTACAGTCTTGTAGACGAGCCGGAAGAAAAAATTGAGGAGGCTGAGAACAGGGTAAACCAGGCGGTTGAAATAATGAAAAGGATGATAGCAGCAGGTGCTCAGGTTATGTACAATTGCTCTGATTACTGCTTTAATAAAGGACCTTTTTTATCACCACAGATGTTTGAGAAATTCATATACCCATTTTTAAAGAAACAGACGGAAGCATTAAAAGCGGAAGGTGCATATGTGATAAAGCATACAGACGGGAACATAATACCTGTAATTGATATGCTTATTGATGCAGGACCCCATGCTATTCATTCCATTGACCCTGTTGCAATGGTAGATATTGGGGAAATTAAGCAGAAATATGGCTCAAAGATTTGTATTATGGGGAATGTGAATACAGCAAAACTTCAGTTGGGTACTGAAGAAGAGATTATCGAGAGCGCAGAGTATGCATTAAAATGTGGAATGCCGGGTGGAGGATACATATATTCTAGCTGTAATGCCATATTTGAGGGCATACCTCTGAAAAACTATATGACCATGCTTAAAGTGAGGGAACGGCTGGGAATCTATTCAGATTTGGAAACAAGCAGATGTTGTGTTCTGTAAAGCTTCTCAGACCTGGAAATAATTTATTAGGGGAGGGGAACTAATACATGAAGCCTAAATACGGGATTATAGGATGCGGAAATATTTCGCGTTTTCACTTTAATGGATTAAGGAAAACCGGGGCTGAAATCGTACATATATCCGATATAAACGAGCAGGCTGCCACACCTTATGTAAAAGAATTTAACTCTCGGTTTTCAAAGGATTACAGGCAGCTTATAGCAGACCCGGAGGTTACAGTTGTAAGTGTACTAACCAGCAGTAAATACCATTACGATATTTGCATGGAAGCTATTAAAGCTGGAAAGGATGTAATCTGCGAGAAGACCATGGCAAACAATGCCAAAGAGGCTGAGGAAATTGCAAAAGCTTCTCTGGCTTCAGGTAAACTGTTTTTTGTCTCGTACATGAAGCGGTTCTTTCCTGCAGTGAGAAAGGCGAAAGAGCTGTTGCCGAGACTGGGGAAAATCTTCAGCGCACAAGTACGGGCATATCAAAATTGGGGGACGGATTTCTACAATTTGGGAAATGCCGATGCTTTTGAATATGTGCTGAACAGCTATGGCGGCGCAGTAATTAAGTGTGCAGGCAGCCATATGATAGATATGACTATGAACTTTTTAGGACGTCCCAAGAGTTTATATGCAAATGTGGATTATGTACCTGGCTCGAAATTTGACAGAAAAGCGACTGCTCTTTTTGAATATGACAGCGGATTGGTGGCAAGTTTCGAAACTGCTACACATAAGCTAAGCCGGATAGGATATGAGAGAAATTCATGGGACGAGTTTATTCAGATAAACGGAGTCAACGGGCGAATTGAAATTTACACTGTCTTGTGGGATCATCCGGAAAACAACGGGGCACTTCTCGTATATTATGACAATGAAAGCGAGACATCGACCGAATACCGCTTTGAGGCCATCAATCCTTTTGATATCGAGATGGCATACTTCAATGAATGTCTGGAACACAGAGAAAACGGAAATCCCAACGTTATTGACGGTTTTAATGTGGATATGATTATTGAATCCATGGTGGAATCTTCAAATAAAAAAGCTCCGGTTGAGATTGACTGGAAGGGTATATAATTTAAAGAGTTCAGGAGGCATGTATGTACACACCCAAACAGCGCATGCTGAATGCATACAGGGGTATTTTTTCAGACAGATATCCTGTTGCCCCAGAGTTTTGGTACTATTACCCGGCCAAGGTCCTCGGAGTAACCATGATTGAATTTGAGAGAGAATTGCCGTTTTGGAAATCCCTCCAGACGGTTTTTAAAAAATATGGGACTGAAGGCTGGGGGGCTGTTTTCCCTAAAGTTGAAAATGAAGATATAGAGAAGTCAGTTAAACTTGAGAAAATATCCCCTGGCAGTTATCGTGAAACTGTTAAAATAAATTACTCAGGGAAACAATTTATTTCCACAAAGATATATGATGAAAATGAGCCTTCCTGGGTGGAAAAGTATCCTGTGGAAGATGTAAGCAGACTTTATGACTACATTGACATGCTTCTGTCAGAAAAGAATATTTTTGACTTCAGCGATATGGATGACGCCTATAATAAGGTTGGAGAAGATTATCTTCTTGAAGTATGGATGGGGACACCGTTCTTTGACTTTATTGCAGAAATTATGGGTTTTGAAAAAACTGTATTTTACTTCATGTCAGAGGATGAAGATAGGCTGGCAAGCTTAAGAGAGAGATACATAGAATACCAGAAAAGGTTTATCAGAAAAGTTTGTGAAAATACATGCTATGAGTCTTTCGTCATAGGTTGTTCCTATTCCTGCAATTCCCTGATAGGTCCGGCCATGTGGAGAAAGTGGGATAAACCCTATATTAAAGCTATGGCTGATGAGCTTCATGCTCTTGGGAAACTGCTTCATGTGCATTTCCACGGCAAATGCATTGAAACTGTTTCTGATTTTGCCCAAATAGGTATTGACTGTGTGTGTCCGTTTGAAAGAGGCCCCGGCGGTGATGTGAACGGGCTGCAGGGTCTGTTGGAAGTTAGGCGGTTGCTAAATGGCAAAGTTACAATGAATGGGAACGTGCATACTGTTGAGACTCTAATCAGGGGAGGAGAACAGGATGTAAGGAGGGAAGTGCAGGAAATCAAGGAGGCTTTTAAAGGTTCAGCCCGGCTGATTATAGGGACGGGGGATCAGGTAGGCCGTGAAACACCGGAGGAAAACATATTAGCTATGATTGATGAGGCCAGGAGGTGAGTTGTGTAAATTATGAGTAAAGAAATGACAAAAAAGGAACGTGTTTTGAACGCTATAAACCACAAGGAAGGAGACAGGGTACCCAAGGGAGAAACCTGTATAGAAGCACGCCTGGCAAACAAGTTGCTTGGCAGAGACTATCCACTTGACTATCAGCATTATGAAAGGGATAAGGCGGTACGGGAACTGCTTAATATTGATTTGATCAATCTTGGAGACTGGCCCTCGGAGGAAATTGGAGTTGACAAAAAAGGCAACAAGGTATTCAGAAGTATTTATGGCTACGATTATGTTTACAACGGGAAAAGCAAGTGCATCATAAGACCGCCTTTGGAGAATATTGAAGATGCAGACAAATATCCGGTTCCCGATATTAAAAAAGTCTCAGGGAAATTGATTTCTGATTTCAGTAAGAATACGGATTTCTTCATATTCGGCCAGATAGGCGGACCTGTCAGCATGCTTGATGAGATGTTTCCCATGGAGGACTACATGGTTTACTGTCTCACCAACACAAAAGAAATGAAAATCCTGGGAGAAAAAGTAATGGAGCATGAAATTTTAAAGGCAAAGCTTTTCATTGACAGTGGTGCTGATGCAATCCTCATCGCAGATGACATTGCTTTTAATACAGGAACATTCCTCCCTCCCCATATTATGGAAGAGTTGGTGTATCCTTTTTACAAAATAGCGGTGAATGAGATAAAGAAACATAAGAACGTACCCGTGTTTTTTCACTCTGACGGAGATCTTAGGAAAGTCATGGATAAGATTGTGGATTCCGGTTTTGACGGTTTACATTCTCTCCAGCCATCAGCAGGGATGGATATTGCATGCATAAAGAAGGATTACGGTGACGCTTTATGCCTGATGGGCAATATCGACCTTGACTATGTTCTGACATTCGCACAACCACACGAGGTGGAGGAAACGGTTAAACGCACTATAGATGTTGCGGCCCCTGGTGGCGGTTATATTCTTAGCACATGCAACTCACTTATAGAGGCAATTCCTCCCGAGAATGCCCTTGCGATGTATAAGACAGCTCATGAATATGGAGTTTACAAAAAAGTATATTAATATACAAAAAAAATAAAATGACACAATAAAAACACACCAAACCACATACCCAGCTCATTTATCTAGAACTCCCTTTAGAAGTAAAATAAAGGAAGTAAATACCATAATATACAGAAAATGGTACAAGGCGCTAAATAATTTAATGAGGGGGATGTGTATGAGGTGCATAAGAAAAATTATTTCAGCTTTAGTTGTATTAGCATTAATTACGACTTTATTTCAAACAGTAACTTTTGCTGCTAAAAGTGATGTATTGGAAAATGTTGCACTTGGTAAAGCAACCAGCGCATCATCTGAGATGAGCGGTAACTATGCTTCGTTTAGGGCGGTTGACGGGGTATACCATAACGGAAGTTTTAACCCGAATATAGAGTTCAACTTATGGAGCACCGTCTTAGGACAGAGTACCGGATCATGGTGGCAGGTTGATCTGGGGGAGGTTTTATCAATCCAGGATGTAAAGGTGCAGTATAGAGGTGTAACAGGCACATATATTGGTATGCCTGCTGCACCTTTTTATCTTCAGGTACCTGAAAGCGTCACTTTCATGGTGAGCGATGATGGAAATGAGTGGACTACTATTATATCAAAATCCACAGATGTACCTGAAGTTTTGACACCATATTCTCCTGATTTTTATACCTATTCGCTGAATACCACTGGAAGATATGTACGTCTCTTTTTTGAAGACGGTGCGCAAATCAAACCTGGCACCCAGACAAATGATGTAGTTTCACTGGCAGAAGTTCAAGTTATGGGTCAAAAACTGCCAAGCAGTAAGAAGGACATCGTTTCTTTTTCAGTACCAGGTCAGATTGGGTTATCTGTAATTGATGCCGACAGCAAAATAGTAACATTTCATATGCCTTATGGATCCGAAATAAATGCTCTGGTACCTTATATCTCAGTTTCTGATTATGCAGAAATATCTCCAGGTTCAGGTGAGGAAACAGACTTTTCTGCTCCGGTTACATATACGGTGACAGCCCAGGATGGCACGCAACAGGAATGGCTTGCAATTTGTATTGTAAATAATATTCAGGCTGTTTATTATGTATCTCCTGATGGAAATGACAACAATCCGGGAACAGAGAATGAGCCCTTCCTTACCATAGAGAAGGCACAGGAAACTGTACGGAATATTAATGACAATATGACAGGTGATATTATTGTTTACCTGCGTGGAGGTGAGTATGTAATTGACGATACAATCAGGTTCAATCAAGAGGACTCAGGCTCTAACGGGTATAATATTATCTACAAAGCCTACCCTGGAGAAAAACCTGTTATTCAAGGCGGTAAAAGAGTAAGTGGATGGACAGAGGTAGAAGGTGCAGGCATAGAAAATCTATGGAAAGCTCAGGTACCAGGCATAGAGAATACCCGCCAGCTCTATATAAACGGAATAAGGGCAACACGTGCCAGAGGTGATGCCATAGTGACATCCGGCTGGCAATATGTAGATGATCCTGATATGCAGTTCAATAATTTGCTTGAAATTGTAAACACCTATCAAGGCAGTCTGCCTGTATACGAAGGTTACAGGACAACATCAAAATATAAAGATATGGTTAACTGGAAAAACCCAAGTGATATTGAATTTGTATATGATGTAGGCTGGACACACTGCATACTTCCTGTAGACAGTATAACACCAACCGAAGACGGCACAGGTGCAATTATTAAAATGAGAATGCCTGCATTTCGGGATGCTCAAATTAAAGGCGGAATGCATATACTTGATCCCAGCTATATTGAAAATGCATATGAGCTTATGGATGAACCGGGAGAATGGTATCTTGACCGGTCAGCTGATGAATTGTACTATATCCCAAAACCAGGCGAAAACATGAATGATATTGAGGCAATTGTACCTGTAGTGGAGAAAATGATGGAAGTAAAAGGTACCCTGGACAATCCTGTTCAAAATATATTGTTTGATGGTATCAGTTTTGAATACTCTACATGGTTAAGACCCAGCAATGAAGGCCAGGCTGAGATTCAGGCAAATTTCTCAAAAGATCCTAATGAGAATCAAAATATGCATGACTGCTTTGTTAAAATACCTTCTACTATTGTATTGGACGCAGCCAAAGGCATATCTTTTGAAAGGTGTAAGTTCTCAAAACTTGGCAGTGGGGCGATAGATATACAAAATGGTTCCAGCAATAATCTCATTCGTGGCAACGAGTTTGATGAAATTGCTGCAAGTGCCATACAGGTTGGTGATGTAAGAGTAGCAGATGCCCATCCTGCCGACCCTAGAGAAGTTGTAAAAGATAATGTTATTTCAAATAATTATATTCATAATATAGGTACTGAATACAAAGGCAGCATAGGTGTTTTTGCCGGCTATACCGACGGTACGGTTATTTCCCATAACGAAATTACCGATATTGCTTATTCAGGTATTTCTGTAGGCTGGGGCTGGGGATTTTGGGATGCCGGCGGAAGAAATGATGCACCTGCACATTATCCACGCTTTAGTGAGCCAACAGTAGCAAAAAACAATGTAGTAGAGTATAACCATATACATCACGTGATGCAGAAGCTTGCGGATGGTGCGGGTATATATACTCTGTCCATGATGCCTGACACTGTTATTAGAGGCAACCTTATTCACGACAATCCTGGATGGCCGGGAGGAATCTATCTTGACGAAGCAAGCGGTGGAATCACAGTTACACAAAATATAATATATAATGTCCAACTACCATATTTCTACCACGATGTAAACATTCCAGGCAGACAGGAAACCTGTAGCGTACTGGATAACTACTTTAACGTTAGTCCGTCAAACCCGGCATATCCCGTTGAATTAGCCGCTAAAGCCGGTCTGGAACCTGCTTTTGAGGGAATACTTCCTGTCGAGATATATTCAATATCATCTGAACCTATGCTAAAGGCTGGTGATATTATTACCATATATGGTACAAGGTTTGGCACAGTGGAGGGTTCAGTAACATTTACCGGAGTGGAAGGAAATGTGGTATTGTCAGCTGGAAATCCGAATATTGTCAGCTGGTCAAATACGGTGATAAGCTGCATCATACCTGACGGTGTTAAAAGCGGCCCGGTATATATAACACGGGCAGATGGTAAAGAGAGCAACAAGGATAAGAGTATTACAATAGGGTATTTTACCGAAGAGCTGTTTAACGACAACTATGACGAATATCCGACAGGCACACTGGTGTCTGACAAATACACTTTCATACCTGAAGGTTGTGAAGTTATTGATTTTGATAAAACCAGTGGCACAAACGCACTGAGAATTTGGTGCAACGGTGTATCTCCCAGGCTCATAAAGACAGCATCATGGAAGAATAGCATGCTGACTTTCAATTTCAAGATAAATGACCCTACTACGAGCTATGAGGGTGTTTATGTGAGTAACTACTTTGTAGCAGCCAGTCCTGAGACAATGTATTACCTGGGAATATGCCCTGCTTTCACAGGAAAGAATTTGCTTATACAACAGCATATTAATGGTGCATATACAGAATGGGCAGGCACGGAAAAAAGCATTGACATCGGAAAATGGTATAGTGCTACAATTGTCCTTCTTGATAACAGGATGTATGTGAAGGTATGGCCATACGGAGAAGCTGAGCCCGAAGAATGGGATGTAGAGAGCAATGTAAGCGGACTTAATGATGGTGGGGGATTACAACTGAGCTTTTTCTCATGGACATTAAAAAGTGCACTTTTTGATGATGTAAAAGTAATGGGTTGGGAAGATACCATTACTGATGGCACACCTCCAGTTGCTAAACTTATGGTGGATGGGAACATTTTGGCAAATGGAGAATCTTTTGAAGATTCACAGCTTTTGTCCATCAAGATGGAAGATAATCTGTCAGGTATTGCTTCTGCGCAGGTTGCTATAGGTGATAAAATCTATAAAATTGACAAGGATCAGAATTCGATAGAAATAGATCTGACAGGCAAACCGGGGCAATACAATATACGAATCATTGCTGAAGACAAAGCGGGTAATATTAATAGTGAGGAATTCAACTTAAGTGTGATAACCAGTATTTCATCCATACGGCAGCTTATAGACCGTTTTGTAAATGATGGCCGGTTAGGCGGTCCACTGGTAGGCCAGCTTTCCAACAGCCTTGATCAGGCAGAACACCAACTGAAAATGGGCTTTGTTGACCATGCAGTGAAACACATGAAAAATTTCATGAAGCACCTTGATAATAAAGCATTGGAAAGACATGTGGATGATTCGGTCAAAGTAATACTTAGCGCTGATGTCAACTTCCTGATTGATTATTGGTTGAATGTTCTAACGAAACATGAATGACAAGCGACAAAAAAACTACACATTTTATCATAATAGGCTCATTTAAGGCCAAAGAAACAGATGGTATAATTGATACCATCTGCTTCTTATTTTTTTGTTACCTCACATCAGAAAGGAGTTTGACCAATGAGCTGTGATATGGTGTATATACCAGGTGGAGAATTTTTTATGGGGAGTGAAAAAGGCTACATAGAAGAAAAACCTGTTCACAAGGTATTAATTAAATCTTTTTATATGGATAAATATCCGGTAACGAACAGAGAATATAAACTATTTTGCGATGCAACCGGGACTCCTTATCCTCAAGATCCCAAGTGGGAAGAGATGCCTGATTACTTCATCAATTTTCCGGATTATCCGGTGGTGAATGTTAGCTGGGCTCAAGCGGCTGCTTATGCCAAATGGGCTGGCAAAAGGCTTCCTACGGAGGAAGAGTGGGAATATGCCGCATGTGGTGGTAAAAAACAGCCAATGTATCCATGGGGCGATGATGAGCCGGAGGACTACAGGGCAAACTATGCAGACAGAAATACCGATTACCCATGGAGAGATTTCAGGTATTCAACCGGTTACAAATATACAGCACCAGTATGCACATATATTCCTAATGGTTATGGACTGTATGATATGGCAGGTAATGTTTGGGAGTGGTGTGCTAACTGGTACTACGAATATAGCGGTGAAATAAGCGATAAAACCCAGATAAATGACGGCTGGGGTGGCTCAAAAGTTTGCAGGGGAGGCAGTTTCTGCACCAATTCCTTTGATTTGCGGGTAGCGAGGCGCCGTAGGATTCTAAATGGGACCGGGCAGCAGGATGTAGGGTTTCGCTGTGTAAAAGATGTGGTTCAAGTAGAAAATCCTGGAGAAGATCATTTAAATGACCAGGATAATGCTGCCTCAAATGCATGGGCTAGTGTAAATGAACTCGGAATTATTAAACAAAAATTAGAGAATACTACGCTTAAAACTGCGAAAGGTATGAGGTTGTGTCTCGGACTTTGGGACGAAATAACAGAAGAGAAGGCTGTTTTAATAAAAAGGCTTGGTTTTACAAGCGTAGAACGATACATAAGATGGGAGAGCGTTGAGAATGATGGTGAGGGCAGGTGGAATTTCGACTATTGGGACAATCTGGTCTCGATTCTGAAAAAAGTGGGTTTAAAGTGGGTACCTTTTATTATAGCTGGTCCTGCCTATTCTTTGCCTGACTGGTACAGGGAAAGTCCTGATTTCATAGGCTTGAAATGTCTTGAACACAACATTGAGAGTAAAGTGCAGAGCATATGGGACAAAAGATTCTATAGATATATCGAAAGGTTTATAGCTGAGTTTTCCAGGCGGTACAAAGATATGGAAGTTATTGAAAATGTGCTTTTGGGTATAACAGGTGACTTTGGTGAGGCTATTTATCCCGACTGGCACGGAAATTTGGCTATGTCGGTAAGTTTATACCATACCCATGCAGGATACTGGTGCAATGACCGGTTTGCGGTAAAGGATTTCAGAAAGAAAATAATACAAAAATATGGTACAATTGAGCAATTAAATGAAGCCTGGGGTACATGCTATAATTCAGTTCAGAATATAACACTTCCTGAAGTCGAGATTGATCCTGTGGAGGGCTTCCGTGTTGAAGAACACACCAAGGCTGGAATCTTCAGAGTCACGGATAACAAATCAAGGGTACGATGGATGGATTTCGTGGATTGGTACAGAGATTCCATGCTTGAGTATGCAGACTTTTGGATGAGTATAACCAAAAAGTATTTTCCCGACATTCTCGTGAGCCTTTGCACAGGAGGCTATGGTCAAACATATCATGGCGTCGATTTTACAAGGCAATGCAAAGTTGCTGCCAAATATAATGGCGGGTTAAGATTGACTAATGAGTCATCCAGTTATTCCAACAATTTCTGCGTGACAAATCTGGTATCAACCAGTGCCAGATTTTACGGTGCAAGGTTTGGCTTCGAGCCTGCAGCCAACCTGACACCTGACGGCATGGTTGCACGTATATTCAATACTACGGCTTCGGGTGCAGATGAACTCCATTTCTTTGAAGGTAACATATTTGGCAGTGAAGAAAATGCAGATGTTTTTATAAAAAATTTCAATAATCTTTTTAAAGCATCACCTGTTAAGGATGTCGGAATCATATACCCTGATGTGCCAATAGTCCTTGGTGATGTCAGTCATATAGAGGTTATCAGGGGTTTGGAACTTTTTAGAGACTACTGCGACTGTATGTTTATTGACGATACCACCATTAAAGACGGAATACTGAATAAAATAAAATATTTGGTGTTTTGTACCGGAGTATTTTACAGAAAAGAAACAATTGAAACGATAATATCATGGATTAAGAACGGAGGTAACTTGATAGGCTATAATTTAGAGGATATACGCTCTCTTGAAGACAACCAAAGTTATTTTAATATTCTGTTTAATACCCAAGGTGGAGAGAAAACAATTGGTAAAGGAGCTACGTTGTTTGTACCTGTAAAAGTTGCACTTGCTGAACCTACGCCAGGTGAATACCAGGATATTATGCTGCTCGCAAAACAATGTAGTATTCCTTTTGAAAATGGCAGGGAATATTACCAGCAGTACCTTTTTGAGCCAATGACCCGTTTCCTTGAAACAAAAGGATACAGTATTATTGATGGAAAACTTGACGGAGTTTACATTTCGTTGCTGGAAAATGGGAAAAAGTTGATTTACAATACCCATAATTGCATCAGCAACATAAAAATAACAGAATAATAACCACAACAGCATATAAATAACAGAAAAATAACCGTTCAGAATATATAGTTAAACTGAGTTGCGGTACTGCTCCGGTGTAAGACCGATAAGCTTTTTAAAGGTTTTTGTAAAGTGACGGGGATCATTGTATCCGACCTTCTGGGCGATTTCATATATTTTCAATGTTGTACTTTCCAGGAGCTTTTTTGCCATGGTTATGCGATAGCTGGCAAGATACGTGGAAAACGGCTGCTTCATTTCCTCGCTGAATATCTTGCTGAAATAAGATGGATCCAGATGTACATAATCAGCTATATCGCTAAGAGAAATATCTTTCGAATAATTTTCTGATATGAAATCAACGGCTGCTTTAATAGACCTGTTGCGGCTATTGTGGTATTCGGGCGTTATGGATTCTGTAAGGTCAATAATATAGTTTTCCGTCCACGTAAAGATTTGTTCCAGAGTATCCTGCTGCCCGATACTCTTTATTATATCAAGTCTCTTTTGTTCCGGCGTAGTTTTCCACTGTGACAATCCTAAAACTTCGTCAGTAACAGCATTAAGAAGATATATAAAGGAGAGCCGTAAGCTATCCAGCTCCAGCCAGGTGTCTCTGGACAAGCATTTGAATAGAAAGCTTGTTAGAATTTTGTGGATAGGTCTCGTATCTTTTTGCTTTATTTTGTTAATCAAGATTTCGTAGGTGTTATGCATTATTGAGTTTTTTCTCATATCAAGGATTTCATCAATATCATAGACTCCTTCATATTTTGTTATGCAACGGAAACTGTAAGCAGTTACTGCCTGATTATATGAGATGTCAATTTTGTCAATAGAATCAAAAGTACATCCAATTCCTGCTGATACAGATACTTTTAATATGGCTGCGGCATCTGATACGGCTTTGTGAAGTATATCTCTAGCCTTTTGCTTTAAGTCTGTATTCTCAGAAGAGGAGAATAAGAAGACAACCTCGTTCCTGTTGCCCGGGAAGACCAGGGTATCATAAGAAGTTACTGATAAACTTGCAACTTTTTGCAGCTCATCCTGACAGCCATGGCAATCAGCTGATGGAGACAGTATACCAATGAGCATTGGAGAGTGTAATGTTATTCCGTGACCGTCCATATATTGTTTCAATTCTGTTTTTGCTTCCGAATGATTGTTGATAGCCCTGTACAGTAAGAAATCCCTGAAGTGCGGCTTGTTTTCTGATTTTAAAGTTTTTATTTTGTTTACGCAGTTTTTGACTGCTTCAATAAGATCAGATGCTTCAACAGGCTTAAGTATATATTGAAAAACTCCGAGGGCTATAGCTTCCTGAGCATAAGAAAATTCTCCATAACCTGTGAGAACAATGGCTTCCATTGACTCACCCTTTTCCCTGATTCTGCGAATCAGTTCCAGACCGTCCATTCCGGGCATGCGAATGTCAATTATACCGATATCCGGGTGCACTTGTTCTATTAAGGAAAGGGCTTCTTCTCCATCTTCAGCTTCTCCTACAACTTCTACACCGTATTCATTCCAGTCAATAGTATTTTTTATACCCTCGTGGACCCATGTTTCGTCATCAACAATAATCATTTTATACACTTTGTTTCATCTCCATTTCGTCAAGGATGGGAATTTCCAGGGTAACAGTTGTGCCTTCGCCTTCGATGCTGCTTATATTGATACTGTAATCATTGTCGTAAAATATTCTCATTTGGCTGTTGATATTTTGCAAGGCGAAGTTATCACCTGTTGGCAGGTCATCTTTCTCCAGACATTTCATAATTTTTTCAAGCTTCTGATTTGGTATTCCTGCTCCATTATCTGTAACCTGAAACCTTATCCGGTTGCCAACTTTATTAAAACATATATTAATATACCCGTTGCCCTTCTTTTTTTCAATCCCATGGTAAACAGCATTTTCAACGATAGGTTGGAAAAGATATTTTAGTACACGACAATGGCGTATACTGTCGTCAACCTGAATATCAACTGAAAGCTTATTTTTATACCTGATTTTCTGAATATCCAGGTAATATCCTATTAGCTCAACTACTTCACTGATCTTTACAATATCATTGCCGCTGCTTAAGTTTAATCTGAAGTACTTTGAAAGGGATGAAACCAGGTGTGATATGTCATCAACCTTATAAACTCTTGACATCCAGTATATGCAGTCCAATGTGTTGTAAAGAAAATGCTCGTTTATCTGGGAGTGAATTGCTTTTAGCTGGGCTTCTTTTTTTAGCAGATTATGCATAAAAACTTCTTCTATGGATGTTTTTAATTTGGTTATCATTTCATTGAAGCGGTCAAAAGCATAGCCGAACTCGTCACTTCTTTTATGTTGTATGAGCTTGGACAGATTACCATTTTCAACGTATCTCATATGTGACAACAGGGTTTCCATGGGCTGGTAGAATTGCCTTGTTATAAGAAATGCTCCCAGGATTCCAAGAACAAATGACAGAAAATAAATTATCAGAATGAAATCCCGAATCAGGAAAGAACCACTTGTTAATTCAGAGGAAGGTATGACAGCAACATATTTCCAGCCGTATAACGGGGAAGTGTAATAGCTTATTACATGTTTCTCCCGGTTAATTGCATGTTTATAATATCCACCGCCCTCTTCATCGATTATACTGTTTATATATGGATAATAGTCTGAGGCTTTCTGGCCGATAAGACTTTTATCCATATGTGAGGTGATAATTCCTTCATCGTCAATCAAAAAAGAATATCCTGTTTTACCTAGCTTCATTCTGCCCATCAGCTGTGATATTGCTGCTTCATTTATATTGATAAAGGCTACACCGATGATTTTTCCGGTTTTTATATCTATTAAAGGTTTGTAGTAGCATAAAATATATTTATTGTTGTCTTCATTCTTTTCAGCAGCCTGTGAAGCAAACCATTTGGCTTCTGTCCGGGTACCTTGTTCTGATATAAGTTTATACTGACTAAACCATGGCAGGTTGTGCAGGGATTCGTTGCTTAATACTCTTTCATTTCCGGCAGACAGCAGCATTGTATCCGAATATGGGTTATATACATACACTGAAGTAATATACGGGCTCGAAAAAGACATGTTAAAGATAAAATGTTTAAGCTCCTCCTGGATTTCAAAATCTGCATAAGAGAAAGTATTATCCAGATGCTTTAAGAGGGACACTTTTTTTTGAAAATTTTCATCCAGCAACAAAGGCAGCGAAATGTATTCAATGTTTCTAAGCATGTTATCTATGTTATCGGAAACATTGACAAGGTTGTTTGATATTAAAGCAGCAGATTCCTGCTCAATTAATGCGGTTGAGCGGCTGTAAACCCATATACCGATAATGAATACGGGAAATATGACTACAAGTGAGTAAAGTACCAGCAGTCTGGCCCGCATACTCTTAAATCTGAAGGAATACAGCATATATCTATTTTCAACCTTTCGTTTATAGTAAATGAAGTGTATAATAACAAAAATAACACACAAAAAACCATAGCAGGCTTATTTTAATTTTTTCAACCTTGCCTTACAATTATAGCATATCTAATCTCCAGTGTAAAACAAATAAAATTAAGGAGGATGAAAAGTTATGAAATGGAGGAAATTTCTGGTTGTAGTTATTTGTATATTTGTCCTTATGTCGCTTTTTGCGGGATGTGGCAGTAAGCAGTCATCTACTAACGGAGAAAAGACTTCAGAACCTGAAAAAAAGCAAGAAGAAAGTACACCTGTAGAAAGTCCAAAGGAACCTGTAAAACTTCACGTGCTGACATGGAGAAATGAAGATGCCGAGGTTTTCGCGAAACTCAACAAGATGTTCGAAGACAGTAACCCAAATATCAAGATTGACATGCAAATTACAACATCAGATACCGCTGAGTATTACAGCATACTCAAAACAAGAATCATGGGTCAGCAGGATCTCGATATTTTTAGTGTGCATCCTGGTTCATACCTTAATGAATATGCTAACAGCTCAATGCAGGATATTACAGGGACACCCGTGACAAAAGACATAATGCCGTCAATGCTGGAAGCCGGCTCTGTTGGCGGTAAGGTATATGCTATTCCACAAGCTCAGAATTCAACTCTCATTTTCTATAACAAGAAGATATTTGAGAAGTACAATTTAACACCTCCGAAAACATGGGCGGAATTTCTGAATATAATAGATACACTCAATGCCAACAACGTAGCACCAATGAGTGTAGGTATGGCCGATACATGGACTACAATCTGGTTGTTTGACAATGTGCAGGGCGGATTGACAGATGATGTCAAGATATTTGAAAAACTTGGAAAAGAGGTACAATTCACCGACCCTGAATTTGCAGATGTTTTCAAAGGACTCCAGGAACTTGGAAAACACAATTTTACACAGAAGGATGCTATAGGTACCAAATATGAAGCATCACTTGCCCTGTTTGCACAGGAAAAGACCGCCATGCTTGACACAGGAACATGGTCAGTAGGCGGATTAAAGCAGCAGAACCCGGATTTGCAGATGGGCTTCTTTGCAATGCCGTCTCCTAATGATAAAATAACGGTACAGATAACTCCTGCGCAGGCATTTGGAATTTACAACAAATCAAAGAATCCTGATGAAGCAATGAAATACCTGGAATTCTTGTTCTCCAAGGAGGCTTTGGAGATATACGGAAATGAAACAGGACAGCTTGTAACCAGAACAGATGTAACACTGTCGGTTCCAGAATTAAATGAAGTATCAGCAGTATTATCCCAGGTAAAAACCGTTCCTCAATTAAGGTTGTATTCACCGAATACAAAGATAGATGGGGATATACTTCCTGCAGCATCTGTAAAAGCTATTTTAGGTGAAGATGTTGATAAAATAATATCAGAAGCACAAGCGCAGCTGGAGCAGGTGATTAACGAATAGAACTGTAATAATAAATAATGCGGAAGGCACCGGAGTAATCATTTATTGTGCTTTGGTGCCTTCTGCATAGAAAGGGCAAAACATCCTCAGAAATGAAAGGAAGCAATCTGATGACAAAACGTCATTCACTAAAAAAAATAAGAAATAATCTTGATTATCTGATATTTCTTGCTATTCCGTTGTTTATATATATCGTAATTTTGATTATACCAAATTTAAAAATTTTCTTTTACAGCACCATAAAGTGGAACGGAATATCAGAAAAATACGAGTTTGTCGGACTGAAAAATTACATAAACCTGCTGACGCAGGATAAAGTATTTCCACTGGCGTTTAAAAATACAGTGATTTATACGGTAACTGTTACTATAATGCAAAACATACCTGCACTGTTGTTAGCGGTTTTAATATCCAAACAAAGTAAAATCAACAATATATTCAGGACTTTGTATTTTTTGCCTGCAATATTTTCAACCGTTACAATAGGATTCATATGGGGGTTTATTTACGACCCAAACCTTGGTGTACTGAATATGTTGATGAATGCATTGGGATTGGGCAAATATACGAAAGTATGGCTTGCAGATGAAGGTGTGGTCATGTTTGCTTTAGCATTAGTCCATATTTGGGCAGGAATAGGCAATGGAATGATACTCTTCCTGACAGGACTAAAAAATATTTCTCTTGAACTATATGAGTGTGCGGATATAGAGGGTGCCGGAGGTTGGCAGAAATTTACCAGAATTACCCTTCCTCTTTTAAGACCTGCAACTATTATCGTTTTGGTTTTAACCACAATAGGATCCTTTAAAGCTTTCGACTTCGTTTATGTTATGACAGGCGGAGGAGCAACACATTCTTCAGAAGTTCTGGCAACCCTTTTATATAAAGAAGGCTTTCAATATAACAGGGTAGGTTACTCTGCTGCTATATCGGTGATACTTATGACCGTTATAATGATAATTTCTTTTATTGAGTTAAAAGTAATGCAGGAAAGGGATTAACAGGAATGAAAAAGGTATTGTTTAAAATAATAAAATATGCAGTGTTGATATTGTTCGCGGTATTTATTGTTTATCCTGTATTCGTAGTAGTGATGTCTTCATTTAAGACTACGGCGGAGATTTACCAGGATACCTTTGGCTTGCCATCGAAGCTTAATTTTTCAAGCTATGTGACTGCATGGGTTAATGGAAACTTGTCGACATACTATGTTAACAGCGTAATAATTACATTTGTTTCCATTTTCTTTGTTGTTGTACTGGCCAGTTTTGCTTCCTTTGCAATCACCAGGGAGGACTGTATGTTTAAAAAAGTATTATATGGAGCCTTTGTTGCTGGTATATCCATACCCTATCAGGTTGGAATACTTCCTCTTTACCTGCAGATGAGCAAGTTGAATCTGGTTAATAACCGCTTGGGACTTATATTAATATATGTTGCTTTTGGATTGCCGTTTTCGGTGTTTGTAATGTCAGGATTTTTCAGGACAATACCCAAGGATATTGAGGAGTCGGCCATTATAGACGGTTGTAATAATTACCAGATATATGCGAAAATTGTTGTTCCTTTGTCACCCACAGTTATTACCACTGTTGTAATTTTTGAGCTTGTGACTATCTGGAATGATATGTTTTTCCCGTTGATATTTATAAGCTCTAAAGATCTGAGAACTATACCTATCGGTCTGCTTAGCTTTAAAGGTGAGTTTATAAGTAACTATCCTGCAATGTTTGCAGGTGTAGTTATAGCCTCGTTGCCCTTGATAATTGCATATTTATTATTACAGAAACAGTTTATTGAGGGTCTCACAGCAGGAGCTGTAAAAGGATAAATAAAATATTGTACTAGGAGTGATTAATATGTATAACTTACCAGGGGAAAAATCTAAAGTTTTATGGGAAAAAGATACTCAATATGTTATTTCGGGAAGATCCAATATTGCAGACAGTATGCCGCTTGTTTTCGAAAGAGGAGAAGGTGTATATATTTATGATGTAGACGGAAACAAGTACCTGGATTTTTCCAGCGGAATACTTACAGCTTCTACAGGGCACTGTCATCCATATCTCGTAGAAAAAGTAAAGGAACAGGTTGAAAAGCTTTGCCATGTGTATGCTTTTCCAACTCCTAACAGATATAAGCTATGCGAGATGCTGGTTAAACGAATGCCGGAAGGTATTGATACATTCGCTTTTTATTGCGAGGGCGGAATTACCGTTGAAGCGGCTCTGCGCGCTGCAAGCAGCTATAACAAAAGGTATTTATATGCTGCAATGACCAATTCTTATCACGGAAGAACATTATTGACAAGAAGCCTTGGCACATCACTTCTGCCTAAAGACTTTGGACCAACTGTAAACGTTATTCACCTGCATTACCCATATTGTTACAGGTGCCCGTTCAAGCTCAAATATCCGAAATGCGGTCTTGCATGTATTGAAAGTGCTCATGATCTGATAAAAGCCAGTAGTACTGAAAAACCTTGTGCAGTAATTTTCGAGCCGATTATCGGTGCAGGCGGCATTATTGTTCCTCCGAAAAATGCATGGAAACGTTTGGCAGAAATATGCAGGGAATGGGGAATGCTTGTTATTGCTGATGAAGTGTTGACAGGAGTGGGACGAACCGGAAAATTCCTTGCAATTGAGCATTTTGACGTAAAACCGGATCTTGTCACATTCGGTAAAGGACTTGGCAGTGGAATACCAGTGATGTGTGTTGCAGGAAGAAAAGAAATCATGTCCGCTTATCCATATGGTGAATCCGGAGGAGGAGGTTCAAGTACAAGTTTCGGAGGAAATGCGGTTTCGACAACAGCTGCACTTGCTACAATGGAAATAATTGAGAGAGAAAATCTGATTGAAAATGTTGCGAAACTGGGAGAAGAGATTAAAGAAAGGACAGCTGACTGGACAGAGAAATACAAGATAGTTGGTGATGTCAGGGGTATTGGCTTATTATGGGGAATAGAACTGGTCAAGGACAAGAAAACAAAAGAGCCGTTTAATGAAGCCTGGACCGAGATATACATAAGATGTTTAAAGAATGGAGTGCGCCTTGTCCCTAACAGGATTTGCCCGCCGCTTATTACTACATCCGAACAGCTGCATCATGGATTTGATGTTATAGAGGATGCAATTAGGAAGGTTGACAAGGAATTTAAATAAGCCAACAGGCTGTTGGAGGTTTAAAACAATGAATGAGAGAGAACGGGTAATGGCTGTGTTAAAGGGAGAAAAACCTGACAAGACCCCGTGGCTTGCTGATTTGTCGTACTTATACACCAGTATGTCATTAAAAGGAGTATTGGAGGAAAAATATCTGGGATATGAAGGATATCTTGAATTTTACAAGGACCTCGGAGCCGGTATTTACTTCTATACTCCCTCACTATGGAAGGTTGAATACACTGGCGGTGTTGAATACTTAGTACATGAAAATGACGGAGTTAATACATTTATTTATAAAACGCCAAAGGGCAACTTAAGGTCTCAGATGACATATCTTCCTGAAACCTATTCATGGGCTTACACTGAACATTTTGTAAAAAACATTGATGATTTACGAATCATGCTTTACATTTTCGAGCATATGATGTATAGAGAAAATTTTGAAGAGTTTAACAGAATCGACAAACTATGGGGCGGTTATGGGATACCCGTGCCTCTTGCTCCTGTAGCGGTTTCTGCACTTCAGAAGCTTCTGACGAGATGGGCAGGAGTTGAAAAGACAATAGAGATTTATACCGACTATAAGGATGAACTGGAATATGTTATTGATGCAATTCAGGCCAGTGAAGACGAAGTTTTTGATATTTTGGCAGAGTCACCTGCTCAGGTGATTGAGTTTCCGGAGAACCTATCCAGTGAAGTAACAGGAAGAACTTTTTATCAGAAATATTGTATGGAGTATTACAGCAAGAGAATTAAGCAGCTTCACGATGCAGGTAAGTTTGTAGCAATACACATTGACGGAATGCTGCAAGGCTGTTTGCCGCTTCTTGAAAAGACAGGCTTTGATATTGCAGAAGCTGTTACTCCTGCTCCTGTTGGCGATATTGAACTTGAAAAATTGAGGGAGGAGGCAGGTGAAAAAATAATTATCTGGGGAGGTCTGCCAGGTGCATTATTCTCGCCGCATTACAGTGAACAGATGTTTGAAAGCTTCCTGGAAAGAATTTTTAAAGTATTTCCGCCCGGGTCGGGATTTGTACTGGGCGTGGCTGATCAGGTCCCCCCTGACGGCCTGATTTCGAGGGTTAAAAAGGTCAGGGAAATGATAGGATATTAGGGTGAAAAAGTTACTTCAAATATTATGCGGGATGAATACGAAAAAGGCACTTCGATTCATACAGGAGGCAAATTATATGAGCAAATTATATGCCGGAACGCGCAGAATTGATATTACTCCCAAGCTTGGTCATAATCTTGCAGGCTGGCACTTAAGAAGAGAAGCTGAAAGATGTATAACTCCAATATTGGCAAGGGCACTCGTTCTTGACAACGGAACCTTGCGCATTGTAATCATAAGTTGTGATCTTCTGGCCGTTCAGGAGCCTTTAAGTATCTTGATAAGAGAGGAAGCAGCAAAAGCTGCAGGCACAAATGCCGATAATGTTTTCATATTCCCTTCCCATAATCACTATGGACCGGATGTAGATGTGAAAATATTTTCTGACAATGGGATTCAGACATCTTTGGAAAAGGAATACATCAATAATCTTCCTGGAATGATTGCAGCCTGTGTAAAAGAAGCCTGCCAAAAAATGCAGGAGGTATTATACGGATATGCCTTCGGCAAGGAAGAAGATGTTCTTATAAACAGCAGGTTCAGGAGAAAGGATGGACTTATCAACTGGGTCGGGGATATCTCAATGGCAAGTGAACTTGGACTAGTGGATCCTCAATTAAGTGTGATATCCTTTGTGGATGAAAATAGGAAACCTGTTGCGACAATATACCATTATGGTTGTCATGCTAATTGCGGTGAAAAAGACGGATTGAAATCCATATCATGGGACTGGTGCGGTTATGCTTCAGAGGCTATTGAGAAATCCCTGGGCGGAGAAGCATTTTTTATATTGGGACCTTGTGGAGACATTCATCCAAAAGAATACGGCGTTTCCAAGGAAATGGGTGAGAAGGTTGCCGAGGCAGCAGTTGAAATTACTAAAAACATAAATTATAAAGACTTAGGTAATTTATCAACAGCAGTAAATACTGTGGAACTTAAAAGGCGTGATTTTACAAAGTACGACAGAACCCAGATCCGTGATTTTTGCAGCCAAGTAGAAGATATCGAAACCAGGCAGGAAATAGAGAAGTTTTGTTATGAACTTCTTAATGAAGAACTGAAAAAACCTGCCGGACATGTTAAAGTGCGGGTAGGTGCAATTCTTATAGGTGATATAGCTATTTCTTGTATTCCGGGAGAATTGTTTGTTGAACTTGGAATAGAAATAAAACAACGGTCATCCTTAAAACCTGTTCTTGTTGCCGAAATTGTCAATGACTATATAGGTTATATACCTACAAACAAGGCCTATACTGACGGTGGTTATCAGGTGAGTACCGTTGCCAAACTTGAGGTCGGTTCGGGAGAAGAAATAGTAGAAAAAGCATTGGAAACTATTGAGAGATTAAAAATGTAATAATGCATGAGGAAAAAGTACGTTACAGGAGAAATACAAACTCGGAGGAATGGTAAAATGCAAGAGAAAATACAGGTAGTGGTGGCAGGGCATATTTGTCTTGATATTATACCTGCTTTCAGAAAAACTGACAAAACAAAAATAGAGGAGATTCTTATTCCGGGAAAGCTTATAAATGTGGGCAGAGTTAATATATCTACAGGAGGGCCTGTT
>DULF01000147.1 GCA_012840535.1 Clostridiaceae bacterium | reverse complement strand
TCTGGACAAACCGTTTAAACCACCCGCAGCCTATTTCATTAATCAGAATTGCAAATATGATCGGCAGAGGAAAGGAAAAAATCAGCTTTAAAACACTTATACCCACCGTATTACGGATTATCATCCAGAAATTCGGATCGGTAAAAAACTCCTTAAAGTATTTAAATCCTGCCCACTCACTGGAGAACATGCCTATAAGGCCTGTGGTAATGCTATAGTTTTTAAAAGCAATAATATTTCCTATCATAGGAATATAAAAGAATATCAAAATATACAGCATTCCCATTATAACAAAGGCCTGTATGTATTTTTGCCTTACAAATGTCTTGAATACTTTGGATTTCTTACTATTCGCCAATTTTGTATCAGCAAGCCGACCTGGTATATTAGCCATTATTATCTCACCATTTGATAAAATCTCCTTGCTTATGTTTTTATTATAAAAAAGCCGTTACCCGCAAAAAATACAAAAACTATATACAAATGCTATAAAAATTATAGATGCGTTTAAAAGAAAAGGACTTTAACTAAACATATATAAAGTGTAAAATGGAGTTGTACCATTTAAGTTTAATAGAATAAAGCAGGGGGAGATTTTATGGACGATATTTTTTATGAGCTTTTGAATTATATAGAAAGCAGGCCTGTGATAAATACGCATTCCCACCACAAAGAGGACAGCTTTTTCAAAGAATTCAACCTGGATACACTGTTGGAAAACAGTTACGTCGACTGGTGCGGAGTACCTCTTGAGAAAACGCCGCAGGGCCGAACGAATTATTTGAATAAGGTAAAATTCAATTCTTATTTTGTTTGGCTTCAAAAAAGCCTGCAAGCATTACATAATTCAGATGAACCATTATCTGCCGATAATTGGGACACTTTTTCAAGCAAAATAGAAAATGCCCACAAAGATGAAAACTATCACATGAATATTTTACGTCAAAAATGCAGGTACAGTAAGATTTTATTGGATGCTTACTGGCAGCCCGGCAATGACAATGGACATCCGGACACCTTTTCACCGGTGTTCAGAATTAATATGTTTTTGTTTGGATACAGTCCTTACGTAAAAGACCACAACGGCAATAATCCATTAAGTATTTATAACAATAATAAAGTCATACAGGATATAGATGAGTACATTTCTTTCATGAAAGAAATAATCATGCGTAAAAAACAGGAAGGCTGTGTAGCGCTTAAATCCGCCCTTGCTTACGACAGGGATTTAAACTTCACGGAAACCACAAAGCAAAAGGCTCAAAGAGCTTTAAGCTGTAATTTAGACACCAGGACAAATGAAGATATAAAAGCTTTTCAGGATTATGTTTTCTTCAAAATATGTGAAATAGCCGCGGAGCTTGATTTGCCCTTCCAGTGCCATACAGGCATGGGACAGCTTAAAGGTACAAATGCCATGTTAATGCATGAAGTTATAGAGAAAAACCCTGACACTAAATTTATATTATTCCATTGCAGTTATCCATGGCTGGATGATGTTAATGGCCTATTGCATCTGCATAGAAATGTATATCCTGATTTGTGCTGGTTGCCCATTATTTCCACATCTGCTGCTCAAAGGATGTTATATGAGCTAATTGAGGTGGGAACTTCCGACAAGGTTTGCTGGGGTTGTGATACCTGGACATCGGAAGAAAGCTACGGCGCATTGCTAGCTGTCATGTATGTTTTGGCTGATGTGCTGGGCAGCAAAGTAAAGGCAGGATATTTTTCACTAAACGACGCCAGGATAGTGGCGGATAATATATTATACAACAACGCGGCTAACCTGTATAAGCTAAGTCCATTGTGCCGGCAATAAACAAAACTGTGGATACAACCATTATTCCAAAGGCTATGGCAATCGCAGCTGCCTTAGCCTTTTGCTTCCCCCTATAAGTACTACTATCCAGGTAAACAGAATTGTATCAGTATAATATTTGACGGGCCTGTAGTATTCAATCAAATATATATTTATCAACAACTATATCAATTCTTCTATTCTTTTGCCTGTTTTCATCAGAATCATTTGGCGCTATCGGCTCGAACTCCCCACGTCCTGCCGCAGTGAGCTTCTCCGGCTTTAATCCGCAGTTTTCAATTAAAAAGATTACAACATTGGTTGCCCTCTTTGTAGATAATTCCCAATTACTTGGAAAAAGAAAAGTATTAATCGGCAGGTTATCTGTGTGTCCTTCTATCGTAATATCATTGTCAAGTTCCTTTAATATGCTTCCGAGTTCCTTGAGGATTTCCTTCCCCGATTCCCTGATTTCTGCTTTTCCGAGGTCAAACAGCACTACAGAATCAAATCTTAGAATCAGGGATCGTTTTTCATCCACAACCCTTACATATTCCGCCAGATTATGCTTTTCTATAGCTTCTTCCAATTGTCTTTTTACATTTCTCATTTTTGTTTCATTTAGCTCCTGCAGTTCCTCTTCGCTCATCTCCTCGAATTGTTCATTATTACTTTTTAATTCGTATTCATTTGTAGCGTTATCAAACTCAGTAATGCTGAAAATATCTTCCCCTCTGTTTGAGTTGTGAATTTGTCCCACACTGACATTTAAAAAGGTACTTCTCAGAGAATGAGCCAATTCCCTGAATTTTTGTTTGTCCAACACAGACATTGAATAAAGCATTACAAAAAATGTTAAAAGCAAAGTAACAAGGTCACTGTAAGTAAGCAACCATTCTGCCGGCGCGTCCGATTCATCAATATTTCTTTTCCTTCTAGCCATATCACACCTCACTGAGTTACTGTTTGTTCAACGTTTCTTCTACTACTCTGCATTTCTTCATCTACCAGTTGTTCATATCTTATCTTCTGGTCAGGTGAAAGGAAAGTTTTAAGCTTATGCTCCATTATCCTGGGGTTCTCGCCAGCTTGTATAGATAAAATGCCTTCTATAATCATTTCTTTCTCCTGGACCTCTTCTTTGCTCTTTACTGCCAACTTGTTTGCAATGGGGGTACATATAAAATTTGCCAATACACACCCATAGAAGGTTGTAACAAGAGCAACGGACATGGAAGGCCCTATATTGGACGGGTCGTTTAGTTTTCCTAAAAGATTTATCAACCCTATAAGCGTACCTATCATTCCCCATGCGGGAAACAGGCTTGCCATTGTCTTAAATAGTCCCTGTCCAAGCGCATGCCTTGCCTGAAGATTCTGAATCTCCAAATCCATTGACTCCCTTATTGTATCAGGTTCAACTCCGTCAACTATGAGCTGTAGTGATTGCCTTATATATTCATCATCAATATTTTCCTGTTCCGATTCGAGGGCCAGCAATCCTTCACGCCTTGCTTTCTGGGATAATGCAACCAGCATCCTTATTGTCTCCTCAGGAGTTCTTCGCTTCCCAAAGAAAACATTCATAACCACTTTCAAAATTTTCCCCAGTTCTTTTCCTCTATAACTTATCAAAGTCGATGCAATACCGCCTCCAACTGTAATAAAGATCGACGGAAGATCGTAGAAAGCTTCCAAGCTTCCGTTTAAAAGTATTGAAACTACGACACAAACAATGCCAAAACCTATACCCGCAAATGTTGTAATATCCATAAAATCCCCCCGGAAATATGTACTTTGTCTTATGTAATGCCTGCAAAATTATCCTCTATTATTTATATTTCGGCAAAAATCTAAGAAAGTAAATACATTTTAGCAATATTTTTAAGAAGTAAGGATGATATGCACGAATAATATTTAGTTTTAGTATAATTATTTAAAGAATATTAATTTGTTGTGCTAATCCCAGGAATTGGTGAATAGGCTGTTATTCGTGCATATCTTCTTCTCATCTAATTTCAGCACAGTTTGCTAAGCTAAAGTTGCTTCCTTAGCGGTAATATGATTCTGTTCTCCAGTTTCCCTTTAACGGCTGACAACACAACATAAGTTAAACCTGCCACCAGAATTATAGAAGCGCCGGAAGCAATGTGCAATTCGTACGATATCCATAAGCCTGCTATGCAGAAAAGCATGCCTAAAATAACGGAACTTAATATAATTTTCTTCAAATCATATGTAATGAACTTGGCTATGGCAGGAGGCACAGTAAGCAGGGCGATTACCAGCACGATCCCAACCACTCTTATAAGCACTACTATAGTGAAAGCAATCATAATATAAAGGAGATATTCAAGAATTGCCGTCCTTATTTTAACCACTGAAGCAAATTCCTCATCAAAAAGATATGCTTTAAAATGGTCGTAAAGGGCAGTAATAACAATCATAACGGCTATATCAAGAATAAGCATTATTATTAAATCCAGATGTGAAACAGTTAAAATGTCTCCAAAGAGATAAGATGCCATGTCTGGCGGGTAACCGGGTGTAAACGAAATAAACAGTATGCCCATAGCCATTCCCACAGACCAAAACATTCCCACCAGCACATCAGTATTTGTGCGGGATTTTTTATTTATCACTGAAATACCTGCTGCAGCGGTGACCGCAAAAATGAGTGCTCCTATGATAGGCTCAATATTAAGAAAATAGCCCATTCCAACTCCTCCAAATGAGGTATGGGCAATCCCCCCGCTCATCATTACAAGCTTTTTCTCAACAATTAACGTCCCGATAATCCCGCAGGCTATACTTGCAAGTATGGAACCAATAAGAGCGTTTTGAAGGAAACTGTATTTTAAAAGAGCTTCAAACATTAATCAACCCTCCTGATGCCTGTTCAATACATGATAAGGGCTTGCATGGGCAACAAATCCCACAGGATATCCGCAAAACTTATTTATTGCATTACTATCTGGTCTTGCTTCACCGTGATAATATAATTCAACGTTCAAATACGCAATACTCTTTATATATGGGGAAACAGCCTCAATATCGTGAGTTACAATTATAATTGTCATTTTGTCGTTCAACCGGTTGAGAATTTTGTATATCTGTTCCTTTGAATCTGCGTCAACACTGGCTGTAGGTTCATCAAGCAGCATAATTTTCGGATCGACTGCCAGTGCCCTTGCAATAAGGACCCTCTGAAGCTGTCCGCCGGATAACTGTCCTATCTGCCTGTGTTTAAGGTCATGGATTCCAAGTTCATTCATGATATTTTCAACTTTTTCCCTTTCCTGTCTGGAATACCGGTGAAATAGCTCTTTTCTGGATGACAAGCATCCCATAAGGACAACATCAGCTACGCTGATAGGAAACCCTTTGTCAAATTTTGAGAATTGGGGCACGTATCCAACAGTATTCCTGACTTCTTCAGGAGTTTTGCCAAATACTTTTACAGTGCCGTATGAAGGCATGACTAGCCCCAAAATGACTTTCAGCAAGGTGCTTTTTCCGCCCCCGTTAGGTCCTGCAATACATAGAAACTCTTTTTCATCTATTGTCAGATTAATTCCGGACAATGCCTTTACGTTGCCGTAAAACACATCCAGATCCTTAATTTCTATAACCGGTTTCATAAACTCTCCTGTTTTTCGAGTTAAACTTTAGCACCTTGAAACAACTTTTTAATATTATATTCATTTTTGACACATTACAGATGCAAATGCAAATAATTTGCATTTATATCTGCAGACATTATAATTCTTTCTTTTAATAAAGTCAATAAATGTTAGTGGAGCATAAACCTTAATGCACATCATTTTTTATTTTCAAATAACTGCTCTTTTTCTGTTTCTTAAATCAGTATTCACTTTATTACTTAATTTTATTTTTATTTTAATTCAGGCCACTCATCTCTTTGAATATTACTGTATACTTCCTCAAGTTTTTGATATCCATCCTTTATTACAGTATCAACAATGTTTTCTTTGTCTACTAAAATAGGGGTTAGGATTAACGATGGGACTAATGTTTTACCATTATAAACTTCACTATTTCCTGAAAATTTTTCTCCTGTAGCGTAATACATAATTTTTTCTTGCGTCGCTTCTTGCCAATGAAGTTCACCCTTAATTTCACCTTCATGCATAACTAATATCCTATCGCTCATACCGAGAATCTCTGGAAGCTCTGAGGAAATCATTATTATACAGACTCCACTTTCCACTAGGCTGTTTATAATGCAATATATTTCATACTTTGCACCAACATCTATGCCTCTAGTGGGTTCATCAAGTATTAAAACTTTAGGATCAGTCATAAGCCATTTTCCAAGAACAACTTTTTGCTGGTTTCCACCACTTAAGTTAATTACCAGCTGTTCAATAGAAGGCGTCTTTATCCGAAGTTTTTTAACGTATTTTTCAACAGCTTTTATTTCTTCATTCTCATTAATGACAGTTGCTTTAGAAATATTGTCAAGACTTGCCATAGAGATATTTTTTTTGACACTTTGAATGAGCACAAGTCCATTACCCTTTCTATCTTCGGATAAATAACTTACTCCTGCCTTTATAATTGACCTTGGATCTCTTGCTTTAATCTCTTTGCCATTTATAAATATCTGTCCTAAAACTTTGCTGCCGTAACATCCAAAGATACTCATACATAATTCAGTTCTGCCTGCACCCATCAAACCTGCAATTCCTAAAACTTCACCTTTTCTAGCAGTTAAGTTAACATCTTTTATTACCTTTCTTTCCGGAATTTCAGGGTCAAATACTGTCCAATTCTTTAATTCAAGAACAACTTCACCAGGTTCATATCTTACTTTTGGAAATCTTTTTGTTAGCTCTCTTCCAACCATCAAAGTGATAAGCTTACTTTCATCTAGATCTGCAGTATTATGAGTGGCTACTGTAATTCCATCCCTCAATACAGTAATTCTATCTGCAATTTTGAATACCTCACTTAGCTTATGAGATATATATATACATGTTATGCCTTTTTCTTTTAATCCTCTCAATAAATCGAATAAATTATTTATCTCATCTTCTGTTAAAGCTGAAGTAGGTTCATCAAGAATTAATAAATCGGACCGTTTGGATATTGCCTTAGCAATCTCAACCAGTTGCTGTTGTCCAATACCCAAATTCATAACCATTGTTGTTGGATTTATATTTAACCTGACTTCCTTTAAAAGTTTCTCAGTCTCAATGTATGACTTTTCCCAATTAATAACTCCCCTATTATTAATCTCATTGCCTAAAAAGATATTCTCACAAACATTTAGTTGCTTTACAAGTGCCAGTTCCTGATATATTATCGATATGCCTGCACATTCACTATCTTTTATTGAATTAAACTGTCTAATTTTACCTTTAAAAACTATATCACCACTATATGTACCATAAGGATAAACACCAGATAATATTTTCATTAATGTTGATTTTCCTGCTCCGTTTTCTCCAACCAGAGCATGAATTTCCCCTTTTTTTACTTTAAAGTTAACGTTGTCTAGGGCTTTAACACCTGGAAAGGTCTTTGTAATATTTACCATTTCTAGAATATAATCACTCATATCTACCATCCTTAGCGAAGTTTTTGAGGAACGGTTTTAAGTCGTTCCTCAAAGTTCAAAGTCATAACAAATAATAAGGATGTCCTTAACTATCTTTATTTAAGATCTTCTTCTTTAATAAAGCCTCCATCGATTAGAATTGGTTTGATATCATCTTTTTCGATTAACCTGGCTTCAATAAATATTGAAGGAACATCTATTTTACCATTGTTCATTACATTGTTGACATCTGGTTCTTCTCCCTTTACAAGCTTAATTGCAGATTCCATGGCACCCCTTGCAAGATCTCTTATATCAGTGAAAACAGTCATACCTTGAGTTCCTTCTATTATTCTCTTTAATGCATCAACTTCTGCGTCCATGCCAGTTACTGGAACTTTGCCAGCTAATCCCTGCGCAGCAAGAGCTTGTATACATGCACCGGCTGTCCCGTCATTAGGAGCAATTACACCCTGGATATCATTATTGGTAGCAGTAAGAGCATTTTCCATATGCTTTAACGCTTCGGAAGGTTGCCAGTCTCTCACAGCCTGGTCAAGTACTATTTTATAATCTCCGCTATCAATCTTTGGTTGAAGCTTATTAAGTGCTCCTTGTCTTAATGGTACTGAAGTACTGTCAGCTGGATCTCCTGATAGAAGGACTATATTGCCTTTATCAACTTTACTTACTAACCATTCACCCTGTATTTCTCCAATTTTTTCCTGGTCAAAAGTCAAGTAAAGATCTACGTCTGTATCAAGAATAAGTCTGTCGTAAGATATAACCTTTACACCTGCTTCATGTGCCATAGCAACTATATTAGCAGCTGCCTTTCCATCATGCGGAGCAATAATCAATACATCTATTCCCTGCGAAAGAAGATTTTCACACTGTGATTGCTGCTTTGCAGCATCATTATCAGCAATTTGAATCGCTATGTCGACATTTAATTCTTTAGATAATTTTTCAAAGTTCTCCCTATCCCATACCCATCTTTGTTCTCTCTGAGTAGGAAGAGAAATACCTACAAAAATCTTTTTTTCTGGCTTAGCTTCTTCCTTTTTTCCTGTTTCGATTTCTGTTTCTTTTTCTTCTGTTGTTGTTGGCTTAGCATCGTTAACGTCACTTTCCTGTTTTTGAGCACAACTTGCAAACAATGACATAAACATTGTTAATGCAAGCACCAAGGCAAATACTTTTACTATACTTTTCACTTTATACCCTCCTCTTATTGGAATACTTTAAGTTTGTTTTTATATTCAACTATGTTTACCTATACCAACATAGTGATCACCTCTCAAACTGTCCAAAATTTAACTAAATTATAATAAACTAGCTAGAAACATACAATTGAAGTTTATGTTTACTTATAGTAAAATTTGGTTATATTTTCGTACGAAGCTAAAACTATATTTTTTTGTAGCAAAATTTTGTTTTTCCTGACTTGCACATGTTACTTCAGATTTTTTTCCAGGTTGAATGTTCATTTGTGAAAGGTTTTGACAAGAAATTCATTTAGCCCATAAAAAAAGTTCCGGAAGTTTATTTAAGCTTTACCAATAATATTAATTAATTTTATAAAAAATCGTTAAAATCAATTGTATCTATCCAGCGTATATCCAAAAAAAATTTATCTTCCCACAAGATACTTTATCTTCCCATATACACCTCGACCATGTGCACATTTCCATCGTTCACGAGACACACGGCATTTCCAGCCGATACCTGCCCGTCCACAGATATTCTTTTTACACCCGTGTTTACACCTTCATTATTTATTACTGTAATTTCATAAGTTGTATCAAAATATCTGTACTTGACAGAGTATTCACTCCACTTTTTAGGGATGCACGGTTCTATCAACAGTGTTTCACCGTCCTTTTTCAGTCCAAGGATGTATTCCACACCTGCCCTGTACATCCAGCTTGCTGAGCCTGTATACCAGGTCCAGCCACCCCTCCCCACATGAGGATTTACAGCATAGACGTCCGCGGCCATCACGTACGGCTCTGCCTTATATCTCGCATATTCTATATGAGTGCGTGTATGGTTTATCGGGTTGATCAGTTCAAAAAGCTCCCATGCCTTATCGCCGTCTCCAAGCTTTGCAAATGCTATTATTACCCAGGCTGCTGCATGGGTATACTGTCCCCCGTTTTCTCTCACTCCCGGAGCATATCCCTTAATATAGCCAGGTTCCAGTTCTCCCTCATCAAACGGAGGCGTCAGTAATTTTATCAGTCCATCATCTCTCTGCACCAAATATTGTTCAACAGAGTTCATGGCTTCTATCACTCTTTGTCTTTCGCCTGCACCTGAAATAACTGCCCATGTCTGAGCAATTGAGTCAATTTTGCATTCGCTGTTTTGCGCTGAACCAAGGGGAATTCCGTTGTCAAAGTAAGCCCTCCTGTACCAGCTTCCATCCCATGCGTTCCTTTCAATCGAATCTGCAATTTTTGCAGCTGTCTCGGCATATCTGTCAGCTCTTTCTTCATCTCCGTTTTTACTGCAAATAGACGCAAACCTGGTGAGAATTGAATACAGGAACCAACCAAGCCAAACGCTTTCCCCCCTTCCACGGTTTCCCACAGTACTCATTCCGTCATTCCAGTCACCTGAACCTATCAGCGGAATGCCATGTTCTCCAAAATTAAGGCTTCTCTCAATGGCCCTCAGGCAATGCTCATATATTGACGCTTTTGTTTCGGAAATTTTCGGCTTGCTATACCTTTCATCCTCAAATTCTTTCAAAGGTTCATCCTCGATAAAGGGTACCTGTTCTCTCAGTATCTCCCAGTCTCCTGTTATTCTAATATATTCGGATACAGTGTACGGCAGCCACAGACGGTCGTCTGAAAAACGGGTCCGGACGCCTTTGCCTTCCGGTTCATGCCACCAGTGCTGTACATCGCCTTCAATAAACTGATGGCTTGCATGGAGCAGGATTTGTTTCCTGGCAATTTCAGGCCATATCTGCATTACAGAAAGGCTATCCTGAAGCTGGTCCCTGAAACCGAAAGCGCCTCCTGATTGGTAAAATGCAGTTCTTGCCCACATTCTGCATGATATCACCTGGTATAGAAGCCAGCCGTTTAATAAAATGTCCATGGAAAGGTCAGGGGTTTTGACTCTTATACTTCCAAGCTTATCCTCCCAGAACTTCCTGACGCTTTCCAGCGACTGCTCTGCAGCGGCGATATCAGTATATTTTCCTGCAATCTCTCTGACTTTTTCAATCCTGGTAGACTGTCCCAGTAAGAATATAACTTCTTCAGCTTGTCCCGGACTTAATTTGACATTTACCTGCAAGACAGCACACGGGTCATATCCTGCTCCGACGTTTCCTGACAGCTTCTGGTTTTTCAGCGCGTCAGGACAACGTATGCCTCCGCTCCCGAAAAATTCCCTTCTGTCGCCTGTTACTGAAATTTCGCTCCCGGATGAACTTACAAAGGCAATTCTTCCGGAGAATTCTTCATTATACGGATTTTCGATAAGAAGTATCCCGGATTCATCCATCCTGGTGTTTATGTGCATTGAAGTAAACTGGTCGCTTACCCCCAATACAGGCCTTATATAATATGTCAGTGTCAGGTCCCTTTCATATCTTGAAATATTTTTTAACTTTAGCATGCTTATCTTCACCGGATCATCAACAGGCACAAACTGTAAAAGCTCCTGTTTTATTCCATGACTCGTATGCTCGAAAATTGTATAGCCAAACCCGTGTCTTATAATATATGGCTCAGCTTCTCTTAACGGCAGCGGTGTAGGAGACCATAGCTCATCGGTATCATTGTCACGGATATATATAATCTCTCCGGGGCTGTCGCTTACGGGGTCGTTCGACCAGGGTGTAAGCTTGTTTTCTCTGCTGTTTTCACACCAGGTATAACCTGAACCGGACTCTGAAACCAGGAATCCAAAACCAGGGTTCGAGATAACATTTATCCATGGTAAAGGCGTATTTTGATCCTTTTCAAGTATTATTACATACTCTCTTCCATCCCTGCTGAATCCACCCAGCTCATTGAAATAAACAAGTTCGGCCTTCTCAAGCACAGGTTGCTCATATTCCCTTACAATGCCTTTATTTTGCCTCGATTCAACAGTTTGAACACTTGACGGAAGTTTTATCTGTTCAGACAGGGTGCCTCCGTCCCCTCTCAATACCAGCCTGCTGACAGCATAAAGAAGCGAAATGTCCTCCTGGGCCAGGTTTTCTCTATTGAGTATATACACGCCACCCGGCCTGTTTATCATATCGTGAGCATGGCTGGATGATAAAATATCATACAGCAATGAACGCAGGGGATTATCGTAGCTTGCTTCCTCATCATTGATAATAACCAGATCCACTCTTAGATCCTTTGTTTTCCAATATTCATGCGCCTTCAATATTTCGTACACAATATCAGCTTCATCTGCTTTTTTCAAAACTACCAGGACAATGGGCAGATCTCCTGATATTCCATATGGCCACAGTGAAGACTGCCCTTTTTTATTTAAAGCAATATAGTCTTTTATAGAATTTCTTAACGGGCTGTTATAAATTATATGTGAAATCATGTCCTGGTAAAGCTCAATTTCAGTATTTTTCATATTCAAATACCTGGCCTCAACCTGGCTGCGGGTCAGCGCCAGCCTGAACGCGCTTCCTATTGACTCAGGAACGGAGTATTTTTCTATCAGTTCCTGGAGTATTTCAATGCTTTCACTGACAGCAGTAATAAATGAAATTCTGGCAGTTTTGCCGGGTTCAATTTTCACCCTTAACCTTAAGCTCATTATCGGATCAAGCACAGGGCCGGAGCTGTTTGAAAGAGGCTTGTTACGTTTGATTGCAACAGGTGATGTTACATTTCGCCCTCTTCCAATAAACTGCATTCTGTCAGTTTCGTATTGCACGTCGCCAATCAGGTCTCCTTCAACGACAGCAGTGTTTGCAGCCCATAGCTTTTTGTCGTTTTCGGACCTTGGCCGCCTGTTTGCAATTATGCACTTGTTTTCAGCTATGAATTCAGTTCTGACAAACAGGTTGCTGAATGCGGGATGCGCAATGTCTGCTGACTGGGAGGCCAGTACCACTTCAAAATAGCTTGTCACTTCAATGGTGTATGGGGTATCCCCGTTGTTTTTGAGCAAAATACGCCTGATTTCTACGTTATCACCAGATGCAACCACAATTTCCGTCAATGTCTCAATATCCCCGTCAACTCTTTTAAATTTGGCCTTATCTGATGTAAAAACAACCTCGTACCTGTCCGGAATTATATTAAACGGCGCATAAGTCGCTGACCATACATAATCCTTTTCAATATTTCTAAGGTAGAAAAACATGCCGTAATTATCAAGAACGCTGTCTTCCCTCCACCTTGTAATCATCGCCGTTTTAATCTTGCTATACCCTGTGCCTCTGTCAGTAATTAAAACCGAATAATTGCCGTTTGAAAGGATATGTACCCTGGGCAGCCTGAAGCCGGGCTTTTTAAATCTCCGCATCGACACTTTTTCCTTATATACAACTCCCTTAAACGGAGCAACTTTCTCTTTTGTATCTTTTGTAAAAATAATATTTGAAGGCACTTTTTCCTGCAGGAGCAGCTGTGCTGTCCTCACTACCGGATCGGAGTGAAAACGCTTCTGCATTATGTTATCATTCAGGTAATTATTCAGTGATAAGAGGCACATTCCCTGATGGTGTGCCATAAAACTCCTTACTACGGCACGTTTTTCTCCGAAAGTAAGCCTCTCGGGAGTATAATCCACTGCTTCATAAAAACCGTAGGGTCCTTCAGCTCCCTCAGCCTTTAATTCCCTGATGTTGCTCATAGCGCTTTCAGGATCAAACGGGAGTGCAAGAAATGTAGCATAAGGCGCTACAACTGCATCCTCAATAAGTCCTCTCTTCAACCCAAGCCATGGTACCCCGATAGCCTTATATTGATAATCCAGGTTTATATCCAGGGAATAGAATCCCGATTCCGACGCCCCCCATGGTATACGTCTTTGCCTGCCGTACTTTTTCTGGCTTCTTATGACAAAAGAGTATGTCTCATCAAGCAATGTATTTTTATAATTTTTCATTATTAAACACGGCATAAGGTATTCAAACATGGTACCGGACCAGGAAACCAGGCCTTTATACCTGTCAATGGTTGTCAAAGACCTTCCCAGCTTGAACCAATGCTTGGGTGGAACTTCGCCTCTGGCTATGGCAATATAACTTGTCTGGCGCGCTTCAGAAGCCAGCAGATCATAATATGAATTTGTAAGCCTGTTTTCTTCAACGTTGTAACCTATTGAAAATAACTGTTTTTTCTTGGAATATAACGGTAAAAATTCCGTAGCGTCAGACAGTTGTTTTATTCTTTCAATAAGTTTATTAATCTTTTCTATAAAATGTTCTGTATGTAAAAGTGATTTTTCCACTTCTTCTTTAAGAGAAGCAAGCCATGATTGCACGGCGCCATAATCGTAAGTCCCGGACTTCATTAAGCTTATGGCTTCTTCAATGGAATTAATGGCATTCTTATAAACAACAGGCATATCCTTTAATGGTACACATACGTTTAAAGACTTTATAACATTTTCAACAATTTGAAATATATCGCCATTTGTTGAACTTATTCCGGACATATCAGGCGATTCTTTAAAAACATCCAACCATGACATAAATTCATCCAGTTCCCTTTTCAGTGTCCTTGCCATCTTTTCAACTTTAGCTTTCCATACTGATCTTTTTACTGCAAAAGCTTTTAGCTTGTCACAAAACCTGTTCAAAGCGTCACTCCAAAGGCATAAATCAGCATTCTGCGTGTTTACCGCCTTATGAAGCAAGCCCAATTCTTCATTTATATCCAGGTTTTCAAGGTTAGCCAGACTGAGTGTATCTTCAATGCCATTAACCAGCTTTGCGTCTACAAACGGGCTTTCGAGATAATCATTTAACCCGTGAACAAGCGTTATCAAATAGCCCACATAATTACCGCTGTCAACTGTTGACACGTATCTGGGCTTCAAAGGGCGAAGCGTCCGGGTATCGTACCAGTTAAAAAGGTGCCCGTTCCATTTTTCCATTTTCTCAACAGTAGATACTATGTTAGAAATAGTGTCAACCATTTCAAGAGTGCCTATATAGCCGAAATCCCTGGCTGTTAGAACAGACAGCATTCCAAGACCTATGTTTGTCGGGGAGGTACGGTATGCAATCCCCCTTGACGGGTCTTCCTGATAGTTGTCAGGGACCAGAAAATGATTCTTGAAATTAATAAATTCCTCAAAGTACCTCCAGGTCTTTCTGGCAATCCTTCTCAGTTCCCTGATATCCTCAGACGGCAATGGTACAACTGCTTCTTCGCTCGCTTTGCTTATATGGTATGCCACAAACGGCGATAAACTCCAGATACCCAGAAGCAACAGGCTGAGTCCGGCCTCAGCGGGCTTAAATGTTAATGCGAGTATGACAACAATAACAGCCAGGAATATTGAACCCTTCATTTTCCTGTAATAGCTCTCTAAAGTATTTTTAGCCCCCTTCTCCACGTCCGCGGCGGTTACCCATTCAAGCATGCCTTTTCTTGTAAACAGCACTCTTATAAGAGTTACAATAATAGCGTCCGCCATCAGGTAAGCCTGATAAGGCAAAAACAGAAACATAAGCACAATCTGGAGAAACGTAGCTTTCACCCCGGATATCACGGGTATATGATGCTTTATCTTGGCTACCAGAAAGCTTCCTTTCACTACATAATCAATACCTGATACTATAAGCGGAAACGCAATGGTCAATAACGACACGCCTAGCCAGAAAAAAGCGCTTCCGGGAAGTATGCTGAAACCGAGGACAACAATTAGCATAAGAAACGGCATGACAAGGCTTCTTCTCATATTGTCAACAATCTTCCATTTGGAAAGGGCGTTCAGAGGATTTTTTACACGCCTTCCCTGTCTGTCGCAAACCTTGCAGAATATCCACGGAAGCAACTGCCAGTCTCCCCTGACCCACCTGTGGAGTCTTGAAGCATAAGAATTATACTTGGTAGGATAAGAGTCAACAAGTTCCAAATCCGTCACAAGCCCTGTCCGCACATATGAGCCTTCCAAAAGGTCATGACTTAAAACCGAGTTTTCAGGTATTGCATCCTTTAAAAGGGTTTGGAATACTTTCAAATCATAAATTCCTTTTCCTGTAAAAATGCCTTCGCCAAAAAGGTCCTGGTACACATCGGAAATTGCACTGGCATAAGGGTCTATTCCTTCCTGGCCTGTGAAAATCCTTGAAAACAAAGACTTGTTTGAACTTTCAATATCAAATAATATTCTTGGTTGAACAAGTCCGTATCCTTCAACGACTATACCCCTGCCTTCATCAATAACAGGCTTGTTTAACGGATGCGCCATTGTACCGATCATTTTTTTTGCAGCTCCCATTGGAAGAATGGTATCCGCATCAAGAGTAATAACGTATTTTATTTTGCCGGACGGGAAGTTTTCATTGGAAAAATACGAGAAGCTTGTTTCCTTTGAACCTAACAGCAAATCATTAAATTCTATGATCGCGCCTCTTTTTCGCTCCCAACCCATCCATTTATTTTGGCTTTTATTGTATATTCTTTTTCTATGAAAAAAATAAAATATGTCCTGGCCGTCTTTGGCATATTTTTCATTCAGACGCTTTATTCCTTCCATTGCGGCATTGATAATTTTTTCATCGTTATCCATGCTGCTTTCCGGCGAATCCTTAAAATCTCCCAAAAGTGAAAAAAACAAGTTTTTCTCCTTATTGGCAAGATAATGCATTTCCAGGTTCTCCAAAAGTTCCCAGACTCTCTTTTCATCGGGCAGCAGCGCTGGTACTATTACAATCGTTGACAAGTTTTCAGGAATGCCTTCCTTTAATTCAAGTCTTGGGAAAACAGTCGGCTTTTTCATATTGCATACAACCCTGTTTACAATGTTAACAGCAATATCAGAAGCCGGTACGAAAACAGCTATTAATGTGACAAGGGACAATATAACGCCGTAACTTGCAGTATTGAGCGCAGAGTAATAAACAGCAATCAAGCTAAGCAGCAATGTAAGAAGAATTATTGGTCCTAAATATATTATCAAGTGGTGTTTGCCTGCTATATCGGAAATCTTCCCCGCCTTGCCCGAGGAACTGCTAAGCCTTTCAGTCAGGTCTTTAATGCCTTTTCCTACAAGATAATAACCTACATGGCCATAGCGCATGTCATTATCCTGGTTATTATTATCCGGTTCGGAATTGTTCCTGTTTATGTAATAGCTTTTTGCAAGCCCGATTGCTTCACGTGCTACATGGATCCCGGAAATGTTATAGGCGGAAGCTATTTCTTCCACCCTGTTTCTGTAATAGTTTCTTGAAGGCAAATCCAACAGCGGA
>DULF01000015.1 GCA_012840535.1 Clostridiaceae bacterium | reverse complement strand
CCCTGCCAACATGGATATTAGCACTGCTAAGCTAAAAGGCGCCACACACTTTGTTAAGCGTACGACGCCTTTGCCGACATATTTTAGTTTTATATTATTGTTTTTTGTTGTCTTAGCCTTCCTAATGTCTCGAGCCTGTAAATATTTAAATATAATTTTTATCTTAATTAGTTTAACATTCTTTCCTTTCTCATCTCCCGGTGAAATGATATAAGTCCCAGGCCATCTCGGGATAAACTGTCTTTAAATCCGGATATATCCGTCTCATTCCTGATTAAGTCGGTGTATATACCTGCTCTGTCTACATCATTGACCAGCAGATATCCTACAAGCTTATTGCCTTTGAAATAAAACTTCTTATAAGAATTGTTTTTTGAATCCAATATTACTTTTGTCCTTATGCCCTCTTTTTTTTCGGCCACACCTGCGCTTATAATCGGCAAGCCGAGAAGCGGCATGGAATTCATAACAAATCCTTTTTTGAAAACCGCATTGCCTCCTGCCATATTTATGCCCGCGGTTTCACCCTGCCTGTAGGCATTAGGTATAATTGGAATTTCCATGTTTTTGTTTTCTATAAAATTAAATCCTTCGGCTACATCGCCGGCTGCATATATTCCCGGAATATTTGTTTCCATTCTCTCATCAACAATAATTCCCCTGTTTACATTTATATCGGTTCCTTTTACAATGTCAATGTTGCATCTGACGCCAAGAGCTAATATTATAAAGTCGCATGGCAATTCCATTCCTCCATTCAGCAATACTCCTTCGGCCTTTTCGTCGCCTAGTATGCTCTCAACCGAAGTATTCAGCATCAGCTTGACTTCGTGTTTTTTCAATACTTTAGCTACAATGGAAGCTGCCGCTTCATCCAACACCCTCGGCATGATCCTGCTCATAATATCAATAACCGTTACTTCAACTCCTCTTTGCACCAATGCTTCAACTGCTTTTAAGCCACTGAATCCGGCACCTACGACAACTGCCTTTGAGCCCTTGACTGCAACTTTTTTAATTGCTTTTACATCATCAAACTTAATGAAGTTGAAAACATTCTCTTTGTCCAATCCCTGTATTGGAGGTACAAAAGGTTTTGCGCCGGTGGCAATCAGCAGCTTCTCAAAAGGAATCCTTCTTTTGTCATTAAGAATTACTTCCTTTCGTTCAATATCAATTGTTTCGGCTTTAACACCTAGCATTGCTTCAATGTTGTTCCGAACATAAAAATCTTTATCACGGTAATACATTTTGTCTTCAGTTACATTGCCACCTAGGTAGTATGAAATAAGCGGCCTTGAATAAGTATGATAAGGTTCATCAGATATCATTACAATAGCTTTTTCCTTGTCATATTTCCTGATTCCTTCTACCGCTCCCACAGCAGCAGCGGAATTGCCAATAATCACATAACACATTCTTTACCACTTCCTTTCTCCGGGTTTCGCTTCCTAAAGCACAGCAAACATCATCGTTTTTCATGTTGCTTTAGAACCCCGTACAGCTCCGGCATCTGCGATATAAAGGGCATCATTAGGACAATTTTTCACGCATGCGGGTTCACAGCCGTTTTCAATACAAAAATCACATTTTGAGGCAATCTTTTTTCCTTTATAATCCCGCACAACTGCTCCAAAAGGACATGCTAATATACAGGTCCAGCATCCGATACACCGTGTTTCGTCATTTGTGACAATCCCTGTAACAGGGTCTTTTTGCATGGCACCTGTTATACAAGACTTTACACATTCAGGTTCATCACAATGCCTGCATTGAAGTGCAAAGGATACCGGTCCCCTCTCTTCTACAATAACTCTTGGAACAGGCCGCTGCCCGGATTTTTTGAATGCTTTTACAATATCATTTTTATATTTTGAATGAGCTGTGATACAATGTATTTCGCATAATCTGCAACCTACGCAATATTCCTCACGGGCATATATCCTTTTTTTTATCGCTTTAAATTCTCTTTCCATGCCGATGTCCCCCATACATTAATACATAATCATCAAATTTTGATAATTTTGCAACTTACAAAATCAAATAATTCATTTTACCTCCTGCCTGTACCGGTGGCGGCAGATAAAAGAATATAAAAAAAGACGTACGTCAACGTTTTTACTCCCCATTGAGTACGTCCAAATTCCCTTTCACCATGCAACATCGCATTTGTGAATTCATTTTGCTTAATTTATTTTAACATATAATTCATAATATCGCAATAGTTTTTATTATTATTTTGCAAGTTT
>DULF01000146.1 GCA_012840535.1 Clostridiaceae bacterium | reverse complement strand
TGGAGGCTTGAGCAATCACAGTGATGTCATCCTCCAATTCAAGTATCTGCTTCAGGCCCTGCCTTACCATGGAATGGTCATCTGCAATAAGCACACTGATCTTATTCATTGGTATCCTCCTCTTCCTGCACTAAAGGTATAGTGATGTTTATTCGCGTTCCCTTACCTGGTTCAGAGTTTATCTTATAATCACCGCCTAAAAGCTCCACTCGTTCTCTCATATTGATGAGGCCGAACCCGCTGTTCACATCGTTGCTCCTGAGTTTCAAATCCTCCACCTCGAAACCTTTGCCATCATCATATATATGCAACTTTAGATGCTTCTCCATGAATTCCAGGTTAACAATCATGTTCTGGGCATTGGCATGCTTTTTAACATTGCTGATCGCCTCCTGGACAATCCGGAATATGGTCAGGGATACTGCAGGACGTATGTCATCATAAAGACCTCTTGTTTTAAAGGCAACGGCTATTCCCGTCTCCTCCTGGAAGGTCATAATATACCGCTGGAGTGTTGGCACAAGTCCTAAGTCGTCAAGAGACATGGGACGCAGGTTGTATATGATTCTTCTGACATCCTGTAAGCTGTCCCTGGCAATTTTCTTCAGGTTTTTAAGCTCGACCCGGACTTTTTCCAGATCAAGGTCAATAAGCTTTTCGCATATTTCCGCCTTAAGAACAACATTGGATATGGACTGCGCAGGCCCATCGTGGATTTCCCTTGCAACTCTTTGGCGCTCATCTTCCTGTGCCTTTATTATTCGGAGACCCAACATTTGCTTCTGCTGTATGTCTTCAAGCTTGAGGCTGACCTCCTGCAGGTCGCCTGTAAGGTATCCCAGGGCAATCCCTACATGGGAAATCAAGTTATCTGCCTTTTCAACGATCTTGTATGCCTCCTTGATCCGCACTTCAAGATCGTTTCTTCTTTTTATGTAATACTGCTCCTGTTCTCGTTTAACGGCAAGCTCTATACGTATACTATCGGCTCTTTCATAAGCTTGCCGAAGTTCCTCCTGGCTGTATCTTGCAAAGTTTTTATTCACAAGCATTAATTTCCTTTTACTTTCAGCCAGTTCAACTTCAAGCACTTCAACAGTCTCTACCAACTCCTGTACCTGCTGCTTCAGCTGTTGAAGCTCCTCTTCCAGCCTTTTGCATTCTCTCCTTGCACTTTCCGCAATGTCATAAATCTCATTTTTACTTGTATGGATTGCTTCAATAGTCTTCTTAATGATTTTATCCAGTTTTGCGATATCGATTTTGCTGTTTGACACTGTTTTTCCCCCGAGCAGATTACACCAAATAGTGGGCTACGCCAAATATCTTATTATATTTATTCTACACAAAAATATGGAAATCCTCTGGAATAAAATTCCAAATGCCTCCTTTATTTTCATAATATCCAGGTGCTGAAAAACTTTTTAAATACGTTCATTCCGCTTTTTGTCCAGATTGTAATAATTGAAAAAAATGGATTCGGTTACCCAAGTAGGAAGAATCATTTTCAGCACCAACAGTTTTTCAAAATGTCGAAAAACATTATATCGGATAGCCGGTTTCG
>DULF01000145.1 GCA_012840535.1 Clostridiaceae bacterium | reverse complement strand
TCGAGTATCTTACAGAATACAGAATAGAAAAGGCAAAACAGTTATTGAGGGATGTGTCCTGTAAAAGTTATGAAGTGGCATATATGGTAGGGTTTAATGAGCCCAGCTATTTTTCCAAGGTTTTTAAGAACGTTACAGGCAAATCTGTGACGGAATACAGAAATGAGGCCCTTGACAGCAAGATCTGAATATTGATGATATCATAAACAAGTCAAGAATTTATATGATAAGTAAGCTTTGTTCATTTATCTTCCCGTATGCCGGAATATATAATTATTATGTCAGCTGGCGTTATTCAGGCCTGAAACATTAAAAAAGGAGGAATTGTGATGAAGAAAGCATCAAAGCTTCTGGCACTTCTTATTTCATGTCTTTTGTTAGTTTCCCTTTTGGGCGCATGTGGCGGAAAAACTGGAAAAACTGAAGAGAATACCGGTATTAATGATCAGGTAACGAATAATGAGGTTACTGAGAAGGCAAGTGAAGAAACGAAAGCGCCTGAAAAGGTGAAATTAAGGTATTTTACTCCTTCGCCGACGGACAAGTTAGAGTATGACGCTTCTATTGCAGTATGGAACAGCAAATATCCACATATAGAAGTTGAATGCGTAGTAGTAACAGGAGACGACCTGTTTGGAAAAATCAGAACTGCAATTGCCGGCGGCGAGCAGGTGGATGTAGTTCAGATGGAAGGTGACGGATTCAGGGACAAGGCCTCCAAGTTATACTATAAGCTGAATGAGTTTATTGAAGAAGACGGAATGGACTATCTTAAGGAATTTGGCGGATATGCAAAGGCTACAATGGTCGGGGATGATATTTACGGTATTGCGAAGTATATTTCTCCGGCTTGTGTATATGTTAATCTTGAATATCTGAACAAAGCAGGCATTTCTCTGCCGGATGAAAACACCTGGACTTTTGACGATTATTTCGATATGATCAAGCAATTGACAATCAGAGATGCCCAGGGAAATATTGAAGTGTATGGCGGAATGCACTGGCAGTTTGGATTTACAAACGGTATGGGGCCTATTACCGACATGGCATGTCTTAATGGCTGGGACATAGTGACTGAAGACGGCAAGCCGAATATATATAATCCTGTATTGAAGAATGTTATTGAAAAGTACATGAATGCCATGTTTGTCGACAAGACAATGCCTACTCTGGCAGATATAAATGCGAATAAGCTGGTTGCGCTTTTCGATTTCTGCAAAGGCAAAATCGCTACAATAATTGGTGCTACAAATTCAGCCCTTTTCTTTGATGTATGGAAAACACAGGGATATCTGACAGAAGAAAAGGATGCCAAGGATGAACTGAAGATTCTTAAGCTGCCGCGTTTTGACGAAAGCAGTCCTCAGAACCAGACTACAACTGCCGTATACAGTTATGCATTGGCAGCAACAACCAAACATCCGAGGGAAGCATATGAATTTCTCAAATGGCATTGTACAGAAGGCTTGATTGAAGGAGCAAAAGTTGCACACAGGGTTCCTGCATGGACCGGTGCTGATAAAGACAGGCTCATAAACGATTGGAGATACTACACCGATAATGATGGCAACCTGGTGGAAGGCAAAGACAGAAGAGAGTTATACTTGAAAGTTCTTGACCAGAGTGTAACACCGCTTTTCTTCAATCACAGAGACAAGTATTCGTATTCATCCATGTTCCTTGATGAACTGGCAAAAGAACTGTCAATTGTATTTGCAGGAGAGAAAGATGTGGACAAAGCGCTCAGTGACGCGCAGAAAGCTTGTGAAGCAATTTACTTGAAAGAAAACCGTAAGTAAATTTTATACCAGACTATCAGCAGGTGAGATGATACTTGTTGGTATCATCTCACCTGCTTGTCAAGTACACTATGCTATGAACTGACTGAATAAGTGAGGGTTTTATATGGGCAGCAGGACGAAGGAAAACTTGTGTGGATATCTCTTTATCCTACCGAATCTTATAAGCTTTATCGTGTTTACGGCTTTCCCGGTATTATTTTCTTTAGTTATCAGCGTTACCGACTGGGATATGCTTTCCGATTTATCAAGTGTAAAATTCGTAGGCCTGAGAAATTACATTGATATTTTTACTGATAAATGGTTCATTGATTCTATCCTTAATAATCTATGGTTTTTATTGATTGTCCCGGTGCAAATGCTGTTGGCGCTTGTGCTTTCGGTTCTCATGGATGAAAAAGTCATAGGGAAGGCGTTTATAAAGACAGCGTTTTTTTTGCCATATGTAAGCAGCTTTGTGGCGGTTGCCCTGATTTGGTTCCAGTTGCTGAATCCATCAGAAGGTCCGGTAAATAATATTTTAAAAAGCATTGGAATTGCCAACCCGCCGAAATGGTTTGGCAGCTCGTACTGGGTTAAGCCTTCAATAGCAATGATGATGACGTGGAAGAACCTTGGATACAACATCATACTATATACTACAGGATTGCAGGGCATTCCAAGTTCATTATACGAGTCTGCGGATGTAGATGGGGCTTCTGCTGTAAGGAAATTTATATCTATAACCGTACCCATGATATCTCCGGTTTCATTCTTTATACTTATA
>DULF01000144.1 GCA_012840535.1 Clostridiaceae bacterium | reverse complement strand
GTGGGGAACGCGTCACTTGTCGGGGTAGATATAAGGACGCTGGAGGCCTTTGATTTCAAGGTGGCACAGGGGACATTACCCCAGGAAGGCGATCCGGAAGCTGTTGTTTTTGGCTGCAATGTCGCAAGGCAATTCTACAACCCGAAATCAAGAAGTGACATGTATTTCTGGGACCCTAACAGGGAGCCTCCGATAGACCCGATGACGGATAAAATCCAGATTACCTTTGACTGGAGCTACGGAGAAAGGCGGCCAATCGGGCAGGGTCCTGACGAGAACAACAGGCCTGCAAAACTGTACAAGCTTAAGGTTGTCGGAGTACTTGAACAGTCAAATGATGAAAAGGATTACAACGTATACATGGACATTAACCAGGTAAAAAAGCTTAAAAAGGAACAGGAAAAACAGCAGCAGGGAGGCGGAATAAGGGTAATCGGCGGAATGGCCGGTGACGACAGCTACGAGAGGGTACTCGTAAAAGTTAAAAATATAAATGACGTTGACAGGGTGCAGGAAAAAATCAAGGAAATGGGCTTCGGAACCTACAGCCTTTCAGATATACGCAAGTCCATGCAGGAGCAGTCGAGGACCGTGCAGACAATACTCGGCGGCATAGGCGCAATTTCACTGTTTGTGGCAGCCCTTGGCATAACAAATACGATGATTATGTCAATATATGAAAGGACGAGGGAAATTGGCATAATGAAGGTGCTTGGCTGCGCAATCAGTGACATAAGGAGGCTGTTCCTCTTTGAAGCAGGAATGATAGGTTTTCTCGGGGGAGTGCTTGGAATTGCCTTAAGTTATGGAGCCTCGCTCCTTCTTAATAAAGCGGGAGCGGGGTTCATGAACCGGGGCGGAATGGGTATGTACGGCGAGGTATATGATATTTCCGTCATACCGGTATGGCTGGCGTTTGCATCCGTAGGCTTTGCGACTGTCGTCGGGCTGGTGTCCGGCTTCTATCCTGCAAGAAGGGCAATGAAGCTAAGCGCCCTGGAAGCCATCAGGACGGAATAGAGAATTCGATTATGGGGGCGGCCGAAGGCCGCCCTGTGTTATTTGGACATTATGTTTCCTTTATATTACAGTATTGTTGCAAAATTGTTATTTAAAATTATTTTTTTGATGATATAATGATATAATAGATGTAGTTGATGGTTTAACCACTTATTATTTGTCGAATTTGGGATATTCATACTATCATTTTATAGGGAGTGTATTTTGTGAGTAAAAAAATACTTATTGTCGATGATGAAAAGAATATTGTCGAAATTCTCAAGTTCAACCTGAAAAAAGAAGGCATGGAAACCATAGAGGCGTACGACGGGGAAAAGGGACTGGAAATGGCATTGAATGAGGACCCTGATCTGGTGCTATTGGATATAATGCTTCCCAAAATGGATGGATTTGAAGTTTGTCGCAGAATTCGACAAGTTTCATCGGTGCCCATCATTATGCTCACGGCCAAGGAGGAAGAAGTCGACAAGGTCCTTGGACTCGAGCTGGGGGCTGATGACTACATCACAAAGCCTTTTAGCCCAAGGGAACTTATGGCAAGGGTAAAGGCTAATCTTAGAAGACAGGCGGTAGACAGTGCCGGATCAAAGATGAGCAAAGTAATAAAATGCGGTGATCTCATAATTGATGTTGAGAGGTATGAAGTGAGGAAAGGCGATAAAGTAATTGAGCTCACTCTGAGGGAGTTTGAACTGGTTAAATTCCTTGCCTCTAATGCAGGACAAATTTTCTCCAGAGAGGCGCTCCTGGAAAAAGTCTGGGGATATGAATATTACGGAGATGTGAGGACTGTTGACGTAACGGTAAGAAGAGTCAGAGAAAAACTTGAAAGTGATGCGAGCAGCGGAAATTATGAATACCTTTTGACCAAAAGGGGAGTAGGATATTATTTCAATAAATTCGAGTGAGGTTGTTTATGTTTTTAAAAAGCCTGCAGTGGAGACTGGTTAGCTTTTTCTGCATCATTTCGTTTTGCCTGATAATTCCGATCGGGCTTTTTCTTAATAAAGAAGTGGAGGATTCATATTACAAAACCTTTAAAGCCGGGATAGAGAACGGGTTTAAAGCGTGGAACGACGAGAAATTCATTAATACTGACGTAAAGCAGGTATTTGAGGAAATTACAAACAACTATGCGGTCTTGTTTTCCATCATCGGGCAAAACAAAAGCTTTACAGTCGTTGACAGCAGCAACAACGAAATATATTCTTCGGACAGCCGGTTTGGAGAGGATAAGGACAAGTTTTTCAACGACCTTTTAAGGTCGGATAATTTTGTGAGTGCCATGAAAGGCGAATCCGGCGGAAAAAAGAAGCTTATGAGCTACAATGGCGTTCAGTTTTTTGATTACGCAAAACCGGTAGCCGGCGGAAGGTTTGTGCTTTATTTCAGGTACTATAAGGACGAGTGGAAGGAAATACTGGATAATTCCAACAGGGCTATACTGACCAGCCTGGTCGTGGCTTTTGTTGTAGCTTTCATATTGGGATATATGTTATCAAAGACTATTACCGTCCCGATTGTAAGGATAATGCAAAATGCGCAAAGGCTTGCTTCCGGAGATTTCGAACACGTGCTGGAAGTGAAGTCTGATGATGAGATCGGAAAGCTCACAAGCGCTTTCAACTACATGGCAAAAAGCCTTAAGGATACGCTGGCTGAAATCTCAAGCGAAAAGAGCAAGATTGAAACCATCCTGGACTACATGACGGACGGCGTAGTGGCGTTTAACATGAAGGGTGAAGTAATCCACGCAAACCCCGCTGCCAGGAAGATGCTTGGCAGCAACGTATTTGACCGGACATTCGATGATTACGCAAAGGAGTACAATTTCGGCTTCTCCCTCGAAGACATAATTTATATTGAATCTTTGGGCAACAGGGAAGCGAACATCGCCATTGGAGATAAGATAATAAAGGCATACTTTGCGGTATTCTCCGACAAGGCTAAAAGGCCGGAGGGTATTATTGCCGTTCTCCATGACATAACAGAGCAGGAGAAACTTGAAAACATGAGGAAGGAATTTGTGGCCAATGTCTCTCATGAACTGAGGACCCCCCTTACGTCTATCAAGAGCTATGCGGAAACGCTGATGGACGGGGCGCTGGAAGACAGGGAGACAACGGAAAAATTCCTTGGGGTTATCAACACTGAGGCTGACAGGATGACAAGGCTTGTTAAAGACCTGCTCCAGTTGTCAAGGCTGGATAACCTTCAAATGCGCTGGAATATGCAGGATATATCCATTGTGGACCTGGTGAGAGGGTCAGTGGAGAAAATGGCGCTGGAGGCAAAGAACAAAGGACAGCAGCTTGAATTTTATGTCATAGGGGATATCCCGCTTGTCAGAGCTGACTATGACGGGATTGAACAAGTTGTGCTGAATGTTTTGAGCAATGCTATAAAGTATACGCCCGAAAACGGTAAAATTACTGTTTACGTAAGCAGGATTTACAATGAAGTGCAGATAAAAGTCGTTGATACGGGAATAGGCATACCAAAGGAGGACATCCCGAGAGTTTTTGAAAGGTTTTACAGGGTCGACAAGGCGCGTTCAAGAGAAATGGGAGGAACGGGACTTGGTCTTTCCATTGCCAAGGAAATTATTGAGGCCCACTCAGGAAGCGTTGCGATTAAAAGCGAGCCGGGAAAGGGCACGGAGGTTATATTAAAGCTGCCTGTGCCCGAAATGGAGGGTGTAATTTAATCTTAAATGCCGTGTAACAGCCTTGTAATATTATGTGTGTATAATGAAAATTAGTAAAATAATGAAATTGTGTGCAAGTATGCTTATTTAAATAAATTATGTATACTTGCTTGTTTGCAGGGAGATAGAGGTTATGGGCAAAAAGGTTATTGCATTATTAACAATCATATTTATTATGGCTGCCTTCAGTTTTAACTCCTTTGCCAATAAGACATCGGAAGGCGGCGGTACATGGAAAGACGAAGCGGAAAAAAAGCTTGAAGATATAATGAAAAGCAAGGATACCGAATCAACGGAACAGTTTCTGGTTGAAATTACAAAACCGGAAAGGCATGGTTTGTTTTATCAGAGAGAGAAAGAGGCCACTTTAGCGTGGCTCG
>DULF01000143.1 GCA_012840535.1 Clostridiaceae bacterium | reverse complement strand
GGTTTGGCCGGTTGTGGACGTACAGAACTGATGCTGTCCATTTGCGGATTTACCGGAAAAGCTGCCGGAAAAGTGTTTTTGAACGGGGAAGAAACAGAGATACGCAATTATAATGATGCAAAAAACAAGGGTATTGTGTATGTATCTGAGGACAGGAGCAAATACGGCCTGATTTTGGATATGAGCATTGAAGAAAATATTTCGCTTCCTCAATTGCATAATTTGGCAAACAAAATGGCTATAATCGACACTGAAAAAGAATCAGAACTTGCATGTAAATATCTGAAGGAGTTTGAGATTAAAGCCCCCAACACTGAGTTTCTGGTTGCAAATCTGTCAGGTGGAAATCAGCAAAAGGTATCAGTTTCAAAAGCGCTGGCATTGAACCCGAAACTTCTGATATTGGATGAACCGACTAGAGGTGTGGATGTCAATGCAAAAGCTGAGATTCATAAAATCATAAGTGAACTCACAAAAAAAGATCTTTCCATTATCTTGATTTCATCCGAACTTCCTGAGTTATTGGGAATGTGCGACAGGATCTATGTTATGAAAGACGGCAGAATTGCAGGATGCTTTGACCGGAAGGATTTTACCCAGGAAAGGATTCTTTCTATTGCATTGGATTAATCAGCGTAAGGTGCAGCTAAAAGTTCTATCTAACGTTCCTTAAAGGAGAGGAGAAGGGAAAAATGGTTCAAGAGAAAAGACGAACCGCATCTTTTTTGACTACAGAGTTTTATCTAACAATTTTCTTGCTGGCTGTGTTAATATTCCTTGGAATTTTTGCCAAAGGGTTTTATACCATAAACAATATTATGAGTATACTGAACGCGTACAGCTATACGCTTATTGCTGCAATAGGTATGAACATGATCATTATTACTTCGAACATAGATGTGTCTACTGGTGCGCTGGTATCGGTCGTCTGTTTCGCTTCTGCGGCATTAGGCAAACTGGGACTTCCTTTTCCAGTCCTGTTACCGGCAGCCATGATCATGGGAATGATACTGAGCACTATAAATGGCTTGTTTATAACTAAGACCAGGATACCGTCAATTGTGGCAACATTAGCGACTACACAACTATTCCAGGGAGTTCTGCCTCTTACAACGGAAGGTTCCATATACGACCTGCCTGCCACTTTTACGTGGCTGGCTTTTGAAGCCAAAATATTCGGCATAGTCCCAGCAAGTGTTCTGATGTGCCTGATAATCACAGTTATTGCGTTATTCTTTATGAGATATTCGAGATTTTCAAAAAAGCTGTACGCCATCGGAAACAACCAGAACAGTGCACGGTTGAGCGGTATTAATGTTGAAAAGACAATAATTATTACTTATGCTATTGCAGGAGCATTATTCGGAGTTTCAGCAATCATTATCGCTACTGCGGGGCAAAGGGTTACCACAACCATGGGCAGTGGTTTGGAAATGACATTGATTGCTTCAGTGATACTGGGTGGAACAAGCACGGCCGGTGGTTCAGGAAAAGTCCTCGGTACTGTGATCGGAGCTTTGATTTTAAGTATAGTATCTCCGGCAATTAATTATCTGGGAATAAGTCCAAACTGGTCGGATGCAATAAAGGGAGCCATCATCATTATATCGGTTGTTGTAGGCGCGGCACAATATGTCAAGAAGAAGAGAGTAATTAAGGTTCCGGCGGGAGGTATTTCGTAATGGCCAAAAAGAAAGGATTTAAATTAACTTTTAATGCTATATTGTTTCTGATATGGTTATTCATATTTGCAGGTATTGCAACCATCAGTTCAGCGTTTTTATCTCCTAATTATCTTATAAATGTTATGTTAAGAAACATAATTGAAATCGGTATGGTTGCTTTACCTATGACATTGATTATCATTATGGGTGGGATTGACCTTTCAGTCGGAAACATCATGGTACTTGCGTCAACGCTGGGCGGACTTGCCTCTATTAGTTTAGGTTCAGGTCCTGCAATTCTTATAACTTTAGTTACAGGACTAGTATGTGGCCTCATTAACGGATTGGTCATTGTGAAAGCGAAGATCTCTCCCATGGTCACAACGCTGGCGACTATGTACTTGTATCTTGGGATTTCAAGAGGTATATCAAAGGGCAGCAGTATTTATTCCTATGACTTTGCAACTTTTTTGGGCAATACTTCATTGTTTGGAATTCCGCTGCAAATTTGGATATACATTCTTCTCGCGGTAATATTTACAGTTTTACTGTCCAAAACCACACTTGGAAGAAAACTGTATTCAATAGGCTTAAATGAAAATGCAACCAGGTATGCCGGCATTGATGTGGACAAAATCAAGCTTTTCATGTATGTTCTTTGTGGCCTTATTTGTGCTTTGGCTTCGTTCATATGGCTTGGACGTTTTACAAGCATCAAATTTGATGCCGGTACAAATTTCAACATGAAAGTCATCACAATCGTTGTGCTTGGCGGAACCAGCATTAACGGCGGAATTGGAAGCATGGCAGGTACAATAATCGGTACACTGATTATTGCGACCTTAAACAGCGGGTTGACTGTAATGAATATCCCGATTGACGTGCAAACTATAGTACAGGGATCGGTATTGATTGTTTCCCTGATTGCTTACGCTGTTGTAAACAGCAGAGCCAAGAAAAAGAAGTTGATAAAAATTCAAGCGGCTCCAAAACAGGCTGCTTAACTGTAATTATTATGGTATTTATTATGCCGGGGCTGTGCTTATTGAGCGCATTAGACCGGCACGGAGAAATCTGATTTTGGTATCATGATTCTGCAGCTAAACAGGAATTTGGCTGCAGGGTCTAGATCATAAATAAAAACAAAGAAGGGAGAAAAAATTATGAAGAAAAATCTGTTAAAAAAGATTATAGCAACTGCAATGGTCGGTATTATAACACTGGCTATGTTTGCAGGTTGTTCCAAGACCCAAACACCTGACAACACGCAGGGCGGGGGCAAAAAAACAGCTGATGGCAAGATTACCATAGCTATGCTTCCAAAGTTCAAAGGAGAGAACTATTTTGATGCTGTTAAGATAGGAGCGCAGGAAGCAGCAGATGAGCTGGGAATCACGCTTCTTTATGACGGGCCACCGCAGGATCAGGCGACAAACCAGAAACAGGTTGATATTCTTGAAGGCTGGATTGCCCAGAAAGTTGACGCAATCCTCGTATCGCCCAATGACCCGAATGCTATTGCTCCCACATTGAAAAAGGCTCAGGAAGCAGGCATTAAGGTTGTAACCTTTGACGCAGATGCTCAAAAAGACGCAAGAGACCTTTTTGTCAACCAAATCACTGCAGATGCAACCGGTAAAGGTTTGCTGGAAGCAGCAGCCCGTGAACTGAAAGCAAAAGGTTATGGTCCCAACAAGAAAGCAAACATTGCACTTGTTTCAAGTTCAGGAACCGATGCTAACCAGGCTGCATGGGAAGCAGCAATTGACAAGTACTTGGCAACTGAAGAGTACAACTTTATGGTTATAAAGAACAAGGAAACAGATGTTTACTATCCTGGTACTGATGAAACAAAGGTTAATGCTGAGTGCGCAACTTTGATAAGCAGAATGGGACCGGGTGAAGACCAGATCCAGGCAGCTATCGGATTGTCTTCAATGGCTACACCTGCTTTGGGAGCACAGTATCAGTCAGCTTCCAAAAAGCCGGATGCAAATGCAATAACTTTGACCGGTTTGGCTACTCCTAATGCATTAAAAACCTACATTAAAGACGATGAGCACCCGATGAACGCCGGTATGCTCTGGAATTGCATGGATCTTGGATATCTGGCAGTTCAGGTAGCTTACCAGCTCACAAAAGGTGACATTACTACTGAATCTACTTCTGTTAATGCAGGAAGACTCGGAACAAAAGAAATTGTAGACCGCGAGTGTGTATTGGGAGATGCTTTGATTTTTGACAAGACTAACGTTGACAATTTCAACTACTAATCCCTTCCCAAATAAGTTTGTGCTAAGTTTAAAGATTGACTTCAGTTTCTTGGTTAAAATAGTGATGGACGCTGCAATAGCAGCGCCCATCGCTGTTAAAAAATCACAAAATCAGTAAAGAAGGGGGGTATGTTGTCATGACAAACAGAGAAAGGGAATTAAAGACTTTAGGATTTCAGAAACCGGAAGGCAGGGGTTCTGTAGAGGAAACCTTTTATCCGTGGGTATTGACTACACAGCGCTTTAAAAATGAGGGAATGCCTGCAGAAATTGCGGATAATGCAAGAGACATTACAAACGACCTGGCAGGAAATAAAGCAAATCAAGCGGAGAAATACCTGCCCGTAGCCTGGGGCGAAGGTGTCATGAACTATGAAACCTGGCTTGGGTTTGATCCGGTACGCAGAATCCACTTTGTGCTGCCTTTCAGAAGATTTGACGAGTTTATAATTGAGGAAACAGAGCATTATATTTTAAAACAGGATATATACGGAAAACAGGTCAAATTCTTTAAACATTCTGGCATTGAAATTGAGCACAAACCTGTGGTCAACTGTGAAGAAGACTGGAAAAGGCTCAAAGAGCACGGGGACAGTGAAGTGGAAAAGTATTTTACAGATGAGGAAATTTACCGTACCTATTCTCCTTTAAAAGAAGGACATGACCGGGGTGATTATTCAATCCGCCTTAATATTGAGGGCTTTTTCTGGGTCCAGAGAGAACTGCTGGGTATTGAACCCCATTTGTATGCTTTTTACGACAGTCCTGAAATGCTTCATGATATGAATCAATATGTATTCAATGTGTACAGCACTAAGTTAATGCAGGTTATCGAACTGCTCCAGCCGGATGTTATATATCTGATGGAAGACTTAAGCGGTAAGAACGGGCCATTGCTTTCACCTGCTCTGTTCGATGAATTTGTGGGGCAGTATTATAAAAAGCTCATACCCATGTTCAAGGAGAGGGGCGTAGGGTTTGTATTTGTAGATACTGACGGAGACTTCAACCAGCTCATTCCTAACTTTATTGATGCCGGAGTGGACGGGTTCCTTCCGATGGATGTCAATGCCGGAATGGATATTGTAAAAGTCAGGAAACAATTTCCAAGGCTTCGATTTATCGGTGGATTTAATAAATTATGCATTGCTGAAGGAAAAGAAGCCATTGACCGTGAATTTGAAAGAATCATGCCGGTAATCAGAGGAGGCGGGTATATTCCCGGAGCAGACCATCAGGTAGCGCCTTCTACTTCGCTGGAAAACTACAAGTATTATATTTCCAAGTTGCATGAAGCAATGGAACAATGCGGTGCGGACTTATAACGAAGAAGCGAGTATATCTTCTGCTTTGTTGAAGCACCGCAGACGTATTTCTATAATGCTGTATTCAGGGCGGAGAAACCTGCTTTAGTGGGATTTCTCCGCTATTTGACTGTCTTTCGGCGCAAGGAAAGATTTTACAATATAACGTAACAGGTTTATATGCTATAATAACCTCACAAGAATTCCCAAAGAGGATAAAGCATACCTGTTCCGGGAATGGTTAAACGGATAATAACGGAGTGGGCGCTATGAAAAGACAAAAGATGTCCAGGAAGCTGTCAACGACTTATGCAATACTTGTGGTCATTCTCGTAAGCACGGCTTCCGTCATGTTTTACAAATATAACAGAGACATTATTTATGACGAAGGTATAAGCAATTTAAATCAGGTATCTGTATCTGCCATGACCCAACTGGACAACAGGTTGACCACCATGGAAGGGGTAGCAGTGGATGTGCTTACCGATACTGTTTTTATGTCTAATTGGCAACAGTATATCGGGCAGAAGGCTAAGTCTCAGGAAAATGTGTTAGCCATCAAAAGAATTTTAACAAGGGCTTATGCGAATAAATCTGATATAAGAAGAGTAGCTGTGTTTTCTCTGGAAGGGGATTATATCGCTACAGGCCAGGTAAATGCGGCCAAAAAAGATGTAGTTCAAAAAATTAATTATTTAAAAGAAAACTTTGATATAGCCAACAGAATGTTTATAAGCAGCCACAAGGATGATTGGGACGTAAAAAGCGAAACCTTTGTGATTTCGGAGATAAAGCCTATTAAGAATCGAAAAGCTGAAATTATTGGATTCATAGAGATACAACAGAACATTTTTTACCTTGAGAACATTTGCAATTTGCAGTATAACAACAGCAAAATGAAAGTGCTGATATTTACCTACCCGGATGACAAACTCTTTTATGGGAATGGCGTTTTTGAAGAGAATTATTTACGGAATATTGCAAACCTGACAAGGGAATACAGAAAAATCCGGGAGACTAATGATGCCATAATAGCTACCCAGTCTTCGAATTTTTACCAGTTGCGGATGGTATTTATACTGGATAAGAGCATTTTGTACAATTCTTTGAACAATATTCTGCTGGGAATAGTAGTAGGTGCTTTTGTACTTATTTTGCTAACCGTAAGCTATATCATAATGGTTACCCATAAGATTATGCAGCCTATCAATATTCTTGTGCAACGTATGCAGAATATTGACTTTGAGGACTTAAATTTTAATTATGGCATAGACAGCAAAGCAAATGATTGGGAAACAGAAATTTTGAACAATGCTTTTGAGGAAATGATGGGCCGGTTGAAAGAAGCGCATCAAAAACAGCAGAGATTGCAAAACCTTCATACCAAGTCCATTTTTGACATTCTTCAGTCGGAAATAAGCCCTCATTTTCTATATAACGCACTTGGGGGAATTGCTAACCTGTGTGAAGCAAATGAATGCTTGGAAGCGGCAGAAGCATGTTACAGCCTTACGGAAATACTAAGGTACTCATCTGATTATGCTACGACTGAAGTTACGGTTTATGATGAGATCCAAAACCTGATTTCCTACATTAATGTGATGAAGAGCAGGTATTGTGAACGCCTTGAGGTTGAAATCGAGACAGACAATAAAGCATATCCCCATATTCTGCCCAAGCTCACATATCAGCCATTGGTGGAAAACTCAATCAAATACAGCTTAATGGATAATGAATTGGTAAAGATCCGCATTGTAACGAAAATGGAGGATAATAAACTGATTATACAGGTAGATGACAACGGACATGAAATATCAGACGAGGCAAAGAAAGCCATAGAAGAAAAGGTACAAAGACTGCTAAACACAGAAGAGGATATAAGCAGGGAAGTTCAGTTCGGAGGTATGGGACTTGGAGGTACTATCGTCCGCTTGACTATATTTTTTGGGAACCGTTTTAAATATAAAGTATTTGGGAATGAATATGGAGGAACAACTGTCAGATTTGAGATTGAATACAGTTGATTTATAAGGAGGTATTCTATTTTGTATAGGGTACTGCTTGTAGATGATGAACCTGCGATTATAATGAGTGAAAAAAGGGCCATTATGAAACGGGCAAAGGAATTTGAAGTGGTTGGTGAAGCTTATGAT
>DULF01000142.1 GCA_012840535.1 Clostridiaceae bacterium | reverse complement strand
CAAATACCATTCCTCTTACAGAAGAAAAGAAGCTTGATAAAATAACCGTTCTTTCCATGGGACCGCTGTTTGCAGAAACTATAAAGAGGATTCATAAGGGCGAATCCGTAGGTGAAATATTCCATGGTCAGTTGTATTAGGGACACAGCGTACTAGAGAACAGAGAATAGAGAATAAGAGGACATTTTCATCTGCTCTTATGCTTCTGTTCTCTGTGTGCAAGGTAAAGGGAGATTACTATGCCTGAGTTTAAAATAGTATCAGACTATAAGCCCTGCGGGGACCAGCCACAGGCCATAGAAAAGCTTGTACAGGGTTTGAACATGGGATACCGCCATCAGACTCTTCTTGGAGTTACAGGCTCGGGAAAGACATTTACAATGGCTAATGTAATTGAGCGTGTACAGAGGCCTACTCTGGTAATAGCACACAACAAAACACTTGCAGCGCAGTTATGCAGCGAGTTCAAGGAGTTTTTCCCGGATAATGCCGTAGAGTATTTTGTGAGCTATTACGACTATTACCAGCCTGAGGCATATATTCCCGCTACCGATACATATATTGAAAAAGATTCTTCAATTAATGACGAGATAGATAAATTGAGGCATTCCGCCACGGCAGCCTTATTCGAGAGACGTGACGTGATAATAGTGGCCAGTGTTTCGTGCATATATGGATTGGGCGACCCGGAAGATTACACCGACCTGATGATATCTTTAAGACCCGGGATGCAAAAAGACAGGGATGAGGTTATCAGGAAGCTGGTTGACATACACTATGAGAGAAACGAGATAGATTTTAAAAGAGGAAAGTTCAGGGTACGCGGAGATGTGTTGGAAGTTTTTCCTTCTTATTCGTCAGATAAGGTTATACGTGTTGAGTTTTTTGGGGATGAAATTGAGCGTTTAACAGAAATTAATCCCATAACGGGTGAAATTATCGGGGTTTGTTCCCATGTGGCTATTTTCCCCGCGTCACACTACGCCACAACGAAGGCTAAAATGGAAAGGGCTATTTTGTCAATAGAGCAGGAACTTGAGGAAAGGCTCAGGGAATTAAAGTCCCAGGGGAAAATGCTCGAAGCGCACAGGCTTGAACAGCGGACGAAGTATGATCTTGAAATGATGCGGGAGGTAGGTTATTGCCAGGGTATTGAAAACTATTCCAGGCACATAAGCGGCAGAGCGCCGGGAAGTCCTCCGTTCACCCTGATTGACTATTTCCCTGATGACTTTCTGCTTATAATCGATGAGTCCCATGTTACCATACCTCAGCTGGGAGCCATGTACAACGGTGACAGATCAAGGAAAGAAGCCCTTGTTGAGTATGGTTTCAGGCTTCCGTCGGCTTTTGACAACAGGCCTCTGAAATTCAGCGAGTTTGAGGAAAAAGTGAACCAGGTGATATATGTCAGTGCAACACCCGGAGAGTATGAGCGCAAACACTCATTCCAGATTGTAGAGCAATTGATAAGGCCTACAGGACTGGTTGATCCTGAAGTTGTTGTCAAACCTGTCAAGGGGCAAATAGACGACCTTATTGGGGAAATCACCGAGAGAGTTGAGAAGAACCAGAGAGTGCTGGTAACCACTCTTACTAAAAAGATGGCTGAGGACCTTACCGATTATCTCAAGGAACTGGACTTCAAAGTCAGGTATTTGCATTCAGATATTGATACCATAGAGAGAATGGAAATTATCAGGGATTTAAGGTTGGGCGTTTTCGACGTGCTTGTAGGTATAAATCTTTTAAGAGAGGGACTTGACTTGCCTGAGGTATCACTTGTTGCAATACTTGATGCCGACAAGGAGGGATTCCTCCGCTCAGAGACTTCTCTCATACAGACAATAGGCAGGGCTGCAAGAAATGTAGACGGTAAAGTAATTATGTATGCCGATAATGTTACCAGTGCAATGAGGAATGCGATTAATGAAACCAACAGAAGAAGAAAAGTCCAGATGGAGTATAATATTAAACACGGAATAACGCCAAGAAGCATACAAAAGAAGGTTCATGACGTGATTGAAATAACAAAAGCAGCTGAGGAAGAGGACATTTATGCTGTACATTCAATTGATATTGAAATGACTAAAGAAAATATAAGAGAGCTTGTTGAAAAACTTACAAAAGAGATGAAAGCAGCTGCGGCCGATTTGCAGTTTGAAAGGGCGGCGGAACTGAGGGATAAAATAAAAGAATTAAATAATAGGTTGAAATAGGTTGAATAAACATGACATTTATTAATGAAGTATTGCATATAGCAATACCCAATGATATAATGTTCTCACATGTATTTACAGGTTATAACAAGGGCTGGATATGTCTACTTCCCTTGTTTAAACGCTGCGGATGAAAGGAAATTTTTCTACAGCCGAAAATTTTCCTTATGAACCTAGGTGTTACAAGTGGACAGGATGTTCACTCAAAATTAGAGATTTTTAGGAAGGGAATCGATTTATGCTGAATCCAAATGCACCAAAGCCTTTATATATTCAGTTAAAAGAAAAAATCAAAAACGCCATTGAGTCAGGAGAATGGAAGCCAGACACTCAGATTCCTTCAGAGAGAGATTTATGCAACAAGTACAATGTTAGCAGGATAACAGTCAGGCAAGCGATTTCTGAGGCTCAAAAGGAAGGCCTTTTGTATAAAATCCAGGGGAAAGGCACTTATGTAAAGACGCCGAAGATTGAGCAAGGACTCATGAAAATAACAAGTTTCGGAAGTACACTTAAAAGCAGAGGACTGAACGGAAGAACTGAAGTACTGACAGCGGAGATTGTTCCGGTGGATTTCCAGATATCCAATATATTAAATATTGACATGACGGAAAATGTGGTAAATCTTGGGTTGCTTGGCCTGGCAAACGATGAACCAATAGTGTACTATAATTCATACTTTACATACGATATTGGCATAAAAATGATAGATGCTGCAAAAAAGCATGCAAAAGAAGGCAGGCCTTTTTCAACCTATGACCTTTATAAAGAATTGAATATACCGGCAGATACGGTATCTCAGACTTTCGAGGCAACAAACTGCGACAAGGAAACCGCAAAAATATTGAAACTAAAGCAAGGCACAGCCTTGTTTGTAATTGTTTCGGTTGTTTATCTGAATGACGGAAGGCCTGTAGAATTTAAGACTGCAATGTATAGGGCTGACAAGTACAAGTTCCATATAAAACGAAGCATGTAATAATCTTTTTTTCAAAAAATGTACTAAATTCTGTACTTTATATTGACTCATATAAAAAAGTAAAGTATAATTATAATATAACAGGTTATAACCAGTCATAACGAGCTCGCGTTATTAAGCTTAATGATCTAGCGTTATAAACTTAATGGTCTATTAAAACTTCGTAGTCATTATTTGGTATTTAGGGGGCGTATAAAATGTCTAAAAAGCAAATCAGGATTTTATGCCCGAATGGGCATCTGGGATTTGCACCTACCAAGGAAGAAAGCTTTTGGATCGGAGCAGAAACAAAACCGGACTATTATTGCTGTGATTCAGGAAGTGATGACATCGGACCTACACCATTGGGAGCAGATAAATGCGCAAGTCATTATGAGTGGCAGAAGCATGATTTGGAATTAATGCTTTTAGCATCCAGGAAACAGGGTGTACCGATGATAATAGGCTCGGCTGGCGATACCGGTACTAATAGCAGAGTTGACATGTTTGTTGAAATAATAAAAGACCTCGCCAAAAAGCACAACTTGCCAAAATTCAAATTAGCTTATTTTTATTCAGAAGTTGATAAAGAATATATTAAGCAAAAAATGGATCAGGGAATAGTCATTGAGGGACTTGACGGCAGAAGCAACCTTTCCTATGAGGATTTGGAGAAAACTGACAGGATAGTGGCAGTTGCGGGTGTTCACCCGTTCATTAAAGCTCTCGATATGGGAGCAGATATCATAATAGGCGGGCGTTCAAGTGATTGTGCTATATTTGCAGCTCCTGCAATATGGGAAGGTTTCCCTGAAAACCTGTCCTATTATCTTGGCAAGGTCCTGGAATGTGCCTCATTCTGCGCTGAGCCATATGGTGCAAAAGAAAGTGTTATTGGAACAATAACAAATGAGGATGTTAAGGTAACTGCTATGCATCCAAATCAACGCTGTACTGTTGCCTCAGTTGCCGGACATGCCATGTATGAGAGGTCAAATCCATTCTATGAATACGTTGCAGGTGGCATGCTGGATATGACCAACTGTGTTTACGAACAATATGATGAGAAAACTTGCAGGATAACCGGACCTAAGTTTATTCCTACTGAGGGGAAAATCAAAGTCAAGCTCGAAGGTTCCGGAAAAGTAGGCGAAAGGTATATCGGCATTGCCGGAATAAGGGATCCTTACACTATAAAGAATATCGACAAGGTTATAGAATGGGCCAGAAGCCAGGTTGAAGAGAGATTCGCTGGTAAAAAATACGAGCTTTACTACAGGATTTTCGGTAAGAATGGCGTAATGGGGGACCTTGAACCTGTTAAAGAAATCAGGTCGCATGAGTTGTGTGTAGTTGTTGAGGGCATAGCTCCAACGAAAGAAATGGCTGAAGAAGTTACTATGATAGGTACACGCCAGATATTCTATGCAAGGCTTCCTGAAGTTAAAGGAACAGCCGGTACCGCAGCATTTGTTGTTGACGAAGTTCTTCCTGCATCACCTGCATATATTTGGACCATGAATCATGTCATTCCGGTTGATGACCCGCTTGAACTGTTTAAAGTAGAACTCATTGAGGTCGGTGGGTAAAGGAGGTATTTGAAATGAAAACTAAAAAGCTTGTAGAACTTGCAAAAACTGTAAGAAGTAAGAATGCAGGAACAGATAAAATAACTTTTGACATAATATTCCGTGAAAAGGAAAACTATGAATTGGTAAAGTCAAGCGGATGCCTTACAAAACAAACAGTCGCTAAACTTTATGGTATTGACGAAAACAGGATTTGTGATTTTGTAGAATTTGATCCCGGTTATGCTATTAAATTTACAATATACAGGACCAAACCAAGCGGGAGCCCGGGGGAAGGGGACGTTTTCGGATGCCAGCAGTATCCGCCGTTGCTTGATATTGAAATTCCTGTTGAAGTATAGATGTATTGAATTTGTTTTGGAGAGAAAAATATGTCTATTCAATTAGGTGTTATACTTGCATACCTATGTCTGATAATATTGATAGGTTTGTATGCAAAAAAGAAGTCCACATCATCCGGCGCGTTTCATGGTATAGGTCTTGGTGTAATAATGTGTGTTGCTGCAGGAACAGGTGAGTGGCTGGGGGGTACATCTACAACCGGTGTATCTGAATATGGGTTTTTATTTGGTATATCAGGTGCATGGTATACAATTGCCAATGGTATTGGTATAATATTTCTGGCAATCTTATTTGCCAAACTGTATAGAAGCCTTGAAACTGTTACTGTTCCAGGAATTATTGAGAAATACATAGGTGTTAAGGCAAGAATCGTTTCAAGTATACTCCTGACATTTATAATGATAGCAGTAGGTACAGCTCAGATTATTGCGGCAGGTACCCTGGGTGTATCAGTGCTTGGGCTCGATTATACTATTTCTGTTGTCGTACTTGGAATAGGATTTATTGTATATACACTGTCTGGTGGAATGGTAGCCGTGGGATACACCAATATTATTCACTTAATTGCAATGTATGGCGGGATAGTTTTGGCTATTGCGCTTGTAGGAGTTGACATCGGAGGATTTGACGCATTAAGGTCATCCCTTCCGGCACAGCCATACTTTACGATGGGTGGGATTGGTTTTTCAAAAGTGTCATCATGGATTATAGCGTCTGTACTCGGGGCTTGCACGGCACAAGCCGGAATCCAGCCAATCCTTGCAGCCAGGGATGTAAACGTAGCCAGAAAGTCTGCTTTCATAACTGCTTTGATTGTTGCTCCTTTTGGAATATTTACGGCGCTTTTAGGTATGGCAGCCAGGGTGAAATATCCATTGCTTGCTGATGCAAAACTCGCTCTTCCAACCATTATGATGGATTTACACCCGGTAGCGGGGGGAGTTGTAATTGCATCCATAATGGCTGCTATTCTGTCTACAGTTTCACCAATAATTCTTGCTTCAGGAACAATGATTACAAAAGATATTTACCAAAGGGTAATAAAGCCGGAAGCATCGGATAAGCAGGTTCTGTTTATATCAAGGCTGACAACCGGCTTGAGCGGTCTGGTTTGTATATTACTGGCACTGTTTATGTATGAAAGCACTAAAGTGCTTGATTTGGTGTACTTTGCATACTCATTGAGGGGCGCTCTCTTTGTTGTCCTCCTGCTAGGAATATACTGGAAAAGGACGTCGCAAAAAGGTGCAGTATGGGCTATGCTGATAACAGCTGCAATAGGGTTGTTCTGGGTTGCATTCAAGGGAATGTTTGGCTATTATCCTATAAGCCCGTTTTTAACAGAGACCTATGCATCAATAATAACAGCTTTTATTAGCCTGATTGTGCTTAGTATTGCATTTCCTAAAAAAAGAGTGGATACAACAATTGATAATACTTTTTAATTTATACTTATTAAAATGAATCATCATGTTAAACTTCATGGATCCGCAATTCATTTCAAAACAACAGGGTTATCCAATATTTTAGAGGGGAGGTGATATTTTGCAGGTGAAGATAGGAATAACCAGCGGTTGGGAGCCTGGTACGGTTGTAGAAGGCTGGCCACTTATCTACGTTAATAAAAACATAATTGAATGTATAGAAGAAGCTGGTGCTATTCCTGTGATCATACCGGTACTTGAAAATGAAGAGCTGATTGACCGGTATATGGATATTATTGACGGCATTATTGTAAGCGGAGAAGTTCTCAGTATTAAAAGGAACGTTGTAAAAGATATAGGAAAAAACATATTGCAGAACAGCAATCCATTAAGATACAAAAACGAATTGGCGGTAATCAAAGCAGCAAAAAAATACAGAAAACCATTACTGGGAATATGCAGAGGCCTTCAGGTTCTTACTGTTGTTGAAGGAGGCTCTGTACTGGATGACGACATCAATGTGGGAAATGACATAATCCATCAGCAGGGAGGAATAAAACCCCCGGATACTGCTATCCACAGTATACGTATTACTCCGGTTAGTAAACTGTGGGGCATGCTGAAGAGGGATCATATTATGGTTAACAGTTTTCACCGCCAAGCTTTGGAAGCGGTTCCTGATGGCTTCATGGTCAGTGCGGTGGCAGATGATGGAAACATTGAGGCTATTGAGACTAAGGGTAGTGACTTCATGATGGGTCTTCAATTCCACCCTGAAATGTTGAAAGAAGATGTTTGGAAAAACTTTTTTAAAGAGTTTGTCAGCATTGTTGAAAAACATATCCCGGTTGTATAGTTTAATACTGGTTAAGGGGGTAAAAATAATGACTGGCCAAATGGTAGGACCTTTTCCGCTTGAAGTTTTTTACTTGCTTTTAGTACTTGTCTTCGTATTCATAGTCTTTGTTCTTTTCAAAAGGCCGATATATGAGGCGATGTTTTTGGCGTTTTGTTTCACTATTGTCATGACTGCAACGTATGACCAGTTTTTTAACTACCTTGTATACCCTGCAACACAAAGCAACCTGTTCTACATAATAGTCAGCTTTCTTGCTTTTGCTTATATACTTGGGAAAACCAGGGTTGTTGAACATCTCATTAATATCATACTTGCAATTTTCGGAGGGCTTCCAGGGGGAGCGGGATATGTAGCTCTGTTTGGCAGTTCAGCCCTTGCAATGATGACCGGAACAGGTCCCGGCAACGTTGCTGCGACAGGTGTATTTACAATACCGGCAATGATAAAGAGCGGCTTCTCAAGAGAGCTTGCTGCTACTACCGAAATGTCTGCAAGTATGTTGGGAAACCAGATGGGGCCGGGTTTGAACCTGGTAGGTTTCGGTATCCTTTGCAGTCTTTTTCCTGAGAAAAATTACAACCTTGCTACTTTCTGGATTGCCTTGTGGATTGTAGGTGCATGGTTGGTAGTGCAAAGGCTTATTACACTTATAATCCTTTGTAAAAGGGAAGGGGTTAAACCTATTCCCAAAGAAGAGAGACCTAAGCTTGGCGAAGCCTTAAAAAAAGGCTGGCATTCATTACTGCTTCCTTTCTTTATACTATTCCCCATTATTATCTCATCACAGTGCAAGCCATTACTCCAGGCAAGATATGGGATTGACGGAGAAGCAGCATTTAGCGCTACTGTATTAATGTTCACAGTAGGTGTCTGTGTGGTGTATGCATTAATAACAGGAAGAAAGGAATTGGCAAAAACTGAAGGCGGTTTTTCCGCGAAAGTTATATATGGGATGTTTAGAGACAGCTTAAGATCAGTTGTTCCTGTAGGAGCTACTATATACTTTGCATATGCTGTTTCAATTGTATTCAAGGATGTTGCTGTTGGAGAAGCAATGCAGACATGGGTAACGGGAATCGGACTAAGCAAATTTACATGGACTATTATAATTGTACTGTTTACCGCTTTGCTGGGAATGGTACTTCCCGGGTCTTCCCAAGTGGCGCTGTTGGGAACTGCAATTATATCAACCGGAGCTGCAGTAGGTATAGATCCTTTCCTGGTAGCTGCGGTAATGCCAGCAATAACTGGCGTTATGGAAGGTATGACTCCTCCGCTTGCACTGGCAATGTATACAGCAATGGGTATAGCGAAATCCAAGTTCTGGCCGACTGCTAAACTTGCCTATGTATGGATATTCGGAAACATGCTGTTTACAGTACTGTTATTTTTGGGCATACTTCCGATTTTTATTACAGGAGCTGTTAAGTAAAAATGAAAAAAGAGCTTGGTTTCTCATAGAATATCTAAAGAATTCTAGAGAATGCAGCCCCCAAAAGAATAATAGCTATAAAATTTTGCCAGTCAAGGATAAAGT
>DULF01000141.1 GCA_012840535.1 Clostridiaceae bacterium | reverse complement strand
TGCTGATTCCGCCCCAGAATGTAAGATATTTTCCATATTCCTTCTTAATAAATTCAAAGTCCATCACGGGCTGTACCGGCTCAATTACGTCAAGTCCGATATCAATCAAATCCGGCAGGAACTCCGTAATATTTCCGCATGAATGCATCATTACCGGCATGCCTGCAGATTTGAATATTTCAAAAACTTTCTTCCAGCGAGGTTTGAAATATTTCCGGAACATCTCTTTGGATATCAATGGACCATTTTGTGTTCCCAGGTCGTCACAGGCGTGACCAATTTTGAAGCCCATCTTTACAGCCATCTTTGCTTGCTCTATCTTATATTCAGTTATTTTGTCAAACAAGTTTTCACAAAGCTTCGGTTCCCAAGCCATGAGAATAAGCAGTTGCTCATAGTCCATAAGGAACATGGCTCTTTCAAATATTCCGCCGTAGCCTGAGAAAACTACAAGATAATCCCCACTGTATTTTTTCAGTTCTTCTTCTGCCAGGTCAAAATTTCCTGGTATATGAATATCCGGAACCTGGTAATTGTCAATCTCTTCATTGCTTTTTCCTTTGAGCGGGAAATGTATCATGTTTATTCCATCAGTATAGATACTGAAGCCTACTCCCCATCTGTCATAGAGTATGCCCTTTTCCCAGTCCACCTTGGCAAAAGGTGTTTGCTCCATTTTTCTTAAAAATTCATGGTCTCCCCTGTAGCGGAATATATCATCCATCATGGCGGTGATATAAAGATGGTTCTCCAGGTAATCGTCCAGGTCTTTCGTTGTTTCAAAATTCATGACTTTTCTTAAATTTTCCTTTGTTTCAGGTGACGCAAAATAAATATTGCTGGGCAAATAGTCTATACTCTCGCGTCTTATAGTTCTTAATACTCTTTCTTCCCTTGTCATAATACATCCCCTTTCAAAGTTATAAAATTTATAGCATAGTACAATTTTTATACTTGATTTACTCTTCCAATGCTGCGGCTTTCATCATTACTTTCTCCTCTGTAGCTTCTTCATTGGAAAACTCTCCCGTTATTTTCCCCTCATGCATGACTATAATTCTGTCACTGATAGATAATACTTCCGGAAGTTCTGATGAAACCACTATTACACCCATACCTTGCTTTGCAAGTTCCAGCAAAATCGAGTGGACTTCTTTTTTGGCACCAACATCTATACCTCTTGTTGGTTCATCACAAATTAAAATCTTAGGTTTTCGGCTCAGCCAGCGGGCAATAATAACTTTCTGCTGGTTTCCGCCGCTAAGGCTCGTTATTAAATTACTGCTGTCGGAAACTTTAATGGCAAGTTTCTTAATCAATTCACTTACAGCATTCTTTTCTTTTCTTTTATTGATAAACAAAAACTTTGACAGTTCTTTTAAAATAAGCACAATCATGTTCTGAGCAATGCTCATCAACGGAATGAGTGCATCATCTTTCCGGTTTTCAGGAATAAAGCCGATTCCATTCCGGATTGCAACTTTTGGGCTCGAAATTTTTACTTTCTTACCTTCAATATAGATATTTCCACTGTTGATTTTGTCAAGTCCAAAAATCGCACGCATTAATTCTGTTCTTCTGGAACCAACAAAACCAGCAAAGCCGAGTATTTCGCCTTCAGCCAATTCGAAGTTGATATTGTGCAGCATATTTTTACGGTTAAGATTTTCAACCTTTAATAATTGCTTGCCTTTCTTCCTGTCTTTCTCTACATTTATCTTGGTAATTTGCCTTCCTACCATCATGCTTACAATATCATTTACACTTATATCTTTTATGTCTTTTGTATCTATATATTTGCCGTCTCTTAATACAGTTACCCTGTCTCCGATTTCCATGACTTCCTCAAGCCTATGGCTGACATACAAAATAGTCGTTTTATTTTGCTGGCAAAGTTCTCTGATAATTCTGAATATGTTGTCCTTCTGGTCAATTGAAAGTGCCGATGTAGGCTCATCCAATATGAGAATTTTAGGTTTGAAGTACAAAGCTTTAACTATCTGTACCAGCGATTGTTCTGCAATAGTTAATGTACTTACTTCCTGACGGGGATCCAGCTTTAAATTGAACTTTTCCAATGCTTTTAATGTTTCTTGTTCCATAAAACGCTTAT
>DULF01000140.1 GCA_012840535.1 Clostridiaceae bacterium | reverse complement strand
CGAGCAATACCGGCAGGTTGAGAACTTTAAGCTCATTGAGCCTCCTGATGGCTTCCAGGTTATGCTCAAGGGTTTTCCCGAAGCCTATGCCGGGATCAACCGCAATATTATTCTTCTTTATGCCTGCTTTTTCCGCGATCTCCACACTTCTTCGAAGGAACTTCAGAATATCTCCCATCAGGTCCTGGTACTCTTTCCCATCCTGATTATGCATTATTATGACTCCTGCTCCGTATTTTGACACAACCTCTGCCATTAGAGGGTCCTTTTGCAATCCCCATATATCATTCACAATATGCGCCCCTGCCTGTAAGGCTTTTTCCGCCACCGCAGATTTAGTTGTGTCTACCGAAATAGGAACATCAATCTCTTTAACAAGCCTTTCTACGACAGGAAGAACCCTCCTCATCTCTTCCTCAGTATCTACGGGTTCGAATCCGGGCCTTGTGGATTCTCCACCCACGTCAATTATATCAGCGCCCTCCAAAACCATTTCCTTAGCTCTTTTTACCGCACTCTCAAGATTATTGTACATTCCCCCGTCGGAAAACGAGTCAGGCGTGACGTTTAATATTCCCATAATATAGGTCTTCTTGCCTATCTCAAGTTTATACTTTCCACATTCGAAAACCAAAAATATCACCATACCTTAAATACATTCTTTAATATGCTGACCATGTCCGAAACAGCAATATCCCGGGGATTTTGGGCTACACTCCTGTGCTTTGCGCCGGTGGAAGCAAAAAGCGTTATCTCGTCTTCACTCAAACTCAGTTCAGTATTAACCAGTTTTTTCATTATTTTCCCAAACTCATCAAGACTTCCGACTCTTAAGAGCCTTAAAATATTATCGGTTTTATCCTTAATGGCTTCATAGTTAAACTTCAGATACTCCGCCATCAGCATGCCATTGGCCCTTCCATGGGGAATCCCCTTATAATATGTAAGTGGATAGCCAAGCCCGTGCACAATCGTTGTACCTGTATGTGATATTACCATGCCGCCGAGCATAGCCATATATAAAAGCTTTTCTCTGATTCTGTAATCAATTTTATTTGTCAGCAGGTTGTCAAGACATTCCCCAAAAACCGAAATAGCTTCAACTGCAAAGATATCACTCATTATGGTGCTTCTTTTGTTGGTATATCCTTCAACAGCATGGGATAATGCGTCTATGGCTGTATCCACCGTTACACTGTAGGGAAGGCTTTCAGTATATCTGGCATCCAAAAATGCGACAGCCGGAAAAATATCGTCATTACCGAAGCTCATCTTGTTTTTTATGTCGTTGCGGGTGAGTATGGAATAGGGTGTAACCTCGCTTCCCGTCCCGGCAGTCGTAGGTATTGCGATTATGGGCAACGGCCTGTTGTCAAAGGCATTATTGAATAATTCAACAGGCTGAATATCATTTACTGCCAATACTGCAACCGCTTTCGAAGCATCAAGGGGAGAGCCGCCTCCAATGCCGGCAATGAAATCCACCTTTTCTTCACGCGCTATTTTCCCTGCATCAGCAACGTTTTCCAATGAAGGATTGTTCTCAATTTTATCATATATAATATAATCAATGGATAACTCTTCCAGCGCTTTTGTCATGTCATCCAGCGCTCCGCTTTTCTTTCCCGAACTCCTGCCGGTAACTATCATACTCTTTTTCCCAAATCCGGCTATTTCACTTTTATTTTTATTGAGACATCCTTCTCCAAAAAACACCTTTGTAGCAATTCTGAATTTAAATTGCATATATTCACCATTCCTTATAGTGGTTTTCAGGCAACCATGACATGCCTCATAAACAAAAACATGCTTTTTTTGCCAGCGCAGGATGCATGTCCCTAATTACCTATTACATATTATAATACATATATCCGTCCAATTAAAGGATTACCCGCAGGAACAGACCGTTATTCTACCAACTGATTTACAGAAAGATAAGTTATTTTGTTGAATTGTGCTAAAAAAGTAACTATAAATTTATGTCTAATACATGATGAAAACTGTTTGTGAAACCGTTAGAATATTTGATATCATATATACTTGATATATTGGTATATTTGAATTTGCCGGTAACTGACATTATACCATGGACAAATATTCGTTGTTATTTACTAATACATTAAGGATGCGGAGTTGTGCATATGGTTGATCTATTCAAGTTAAGCACAGAAGAGCTTCAGGCCCTTGTTACATACAAGGATGTATTGGACAGCGGCGACAGGTTTCCTAAGGATTTTTGGACGGAAGAAAAGAATCAGTCCAAAGGGATTAAGATTAAAAGCAGAATTTTAACAAGGTATTGTCTCGAAAATATATTCAGGCTCGAGCCGACCGATTTGCCGAAGTACAACCTTAAGCAGATAAAAACGCTGCTTGTAAAGAAAAAGCTTTTCGGCATGATTCAAGCGGTATTCAGGCACGATGTGCTTGCAATTTTGAAGAATGCATATCCTAATGAATTTAAAAACAGGACATTGAAGGAATGGATGTGGAGCAAGCACGGTTTATGGGAAGACGATAAAATGGTTATAGAAGCCGTACAGGATATGGTCCTGAAGGAAGGTATACGCAGAGTGGACGATATTCCGACCCTGGACTGGAAAAAACGCCTGTTAAAGCACGGCATATACAATGTTTTATCGCGCTTTAACTGGTCAATTTTTGCCCTTTTTGACTTTGTATACCCAAAAAGGTTTCATCCTGCCGATTTTAAATACAAGACAAAATGGGCTGCTTCAGAGTCCCTCGAAAACGCGTTTTACTTTATGCATAAAACCTTCAAAAAACAAAAATACGATATCAACGACATTTTAATGCTTGGAACATCTGACTTCCGGAGGCTCGGCCTTGCCGGTATGCTTATGTCCTTGTTTGATTCATCTACCTTAAAAGCCAAGGAATACTATCTTTATAAGACCATCGGCGATAAGGAGCATCAAGAAGAAATAATCAGGGATATACAGGAGTTAATTAAAAAACAACGCAACAAGATCATATATAATAAACTAAAAAAAGTTGCCGTGGGCAAGTATATCTACAACCTGCATGAAAACTCAACACTGTATGGCTATATCAAACGCCATGCAAAAAACAACAATATGACGATTGATGAGTTTATATCCAGTTTCGGTTTTGTCTACAAAAGCGCCAAAAAAGACGCAAAGGAAATATCCAAAGATGATATATGGAACCTTAGGAAACAAGGCCTGACATATGTACAGATAGCACAGAAACTTGGCAGCAATCCTACAACGATAACCAACCTGTGCAAGAAATATTTTGGCGGGGATCCATTGATACCTAGGCCGATAGAGGATTATATCACTGTGCAGGAACTTATGAACAAATACCGTGTTGATCATAAAACAGTAATGAAGCTGGTGCGTATAAACGGGTTCGAAAACCATACAACAATACGTTTCAGGTATCTTAAAAAGTCGCAGATAGAACCTGCTTTGGAGCGCTATATCAGAGAAAGCAAGCAACATCAGTCAATGGTAAGAAGATATGCTAATTAACATAAATTAAGCTAACGTGAGGACGGGAGTTGGAAGCAAGGGAACGGTTCCTCAGCTTCGCAAAAAGAAGCAAGGTGACTTGACCTTGCTTCCCTTCTTTTTGATCATCCGTTGATAAGCGCCATAGCCTCTGCCCTCGTCCTTGCGTCAGTCCTCATGCTTCCCCTTAGGGCAGATGTAACGGTTTTTGAGCCGGGCTTTTTTATTCCCCTCATAGTCATGCACAAATGCTCTGCTTCAACGACAACCGCAACACCCATTGGGTTCACGGCTTCATTTATAATGTCTGCTATCTCGCTGGTCAGCCTTTCCTGAAGTTGCGGTTTTTTAGCCAGGATATCGACAATCCGCGCAATCTTGCTCAGCCCTAATATTCTTCCTTTCCTTGGGATATATACAACATGGGCTACTCCGATGAAAGGCAGAAGATGATGTTCGCATATGGAATATAAAGGTATGTCTTTTACCATTATCATCTCTTCATGATTATCTTCCTGAAAAATCTTTACTTCACTTTTTACGTCTGCATAAAGGCCTGCAAAAATCTCCTCATACATTCTTGCGACCCTGTCAGGCGTCTCTCTCAAACCCTCCCTGTCGGGGTCTTCACCTATAGCCAAGAGTATCTCCCTCACTGCTGTCTTAACACGTTCCGTATCTACCATAAATCCACCTCACAAAAAAAGACAAGTCACATATACTTTTACAATTATACTTCACTGAAAGCAAAAGTCAAATACAAGGGAAACAATGGCTACAGAGGTTTATTCCATTTTCCCTGCTCAACAGTAAAATTACATGTATTATCAAAAAAGGTTCCCATTTTCATCAAATTCCATTTCCTTAGGTTCCTCCAGAATTTCAATACATGGTTTGCTTCTTGCTTCCTCAAGCATTGATTCCGAAATATATATTTCACCTATATGTGCTGTGTCAGGTATTCGAACTATCCTGGGAATGTCCCCCGACATTTCGCTGCAAGTGTAAATAGCTGCAGCAATTGCCATCCTGTCATTCTTTAATACCATAGGTATTCTTGATGTGTTGGAAAGCCTGGATGTCAGTGAATTAGGATAGGTTACATCAAAATCTATTTTGTCAAACAACCTCTTTGTTGTAAAACTTGCCAAACCTATCCCTAACGCATTTCCATGTGATTCATCTGTTAGATCAAGCACTACACAGCTTTTAACATTTGGTCCTCCACTTGCATAGGGAGATGCATATATACCGGTTATATTCGGATCCATACCGTCTCCGCTGATATTTTTCCCAATCCGGTCTACTATGAGAATATCAAAGGATTCAAACTTTATTTCGGGCATTAAGCTTTTCGCCTCAATTAAAAGCTTTGGTTCTTTATCCGGAATTTCTTCCTTTGTAAGCGCTGATATTTTATATGTTTCATCATATGCATTTTCAATAATTGCAATTCCAAACAGTATATTGGCATTCTTTAAAATAGTTTTTGCAAAAGAAGTTACATTATGGGCCATTTTTTTGAAACCTTCGGCATGGCAGACCTCCGCTCCTTTATGTTTTCCAAGTCCTATAGCCATCATCTTCATAAGTCCGCTCTCATATTCGCCTCTGAAAGCTGTATGTGGTTTTACCCGTCCCATAACAATAATACCGTCTGCTTCTGCCGCATGTTTATCGATGTATGTTGGTTTCCCGTCTTCTGTCTGCCCTATCAGCTTCACTTCCATGGAAGACTTTATTGAGGCGCCAATATATTCTTCGGTTACCCCATACCCTTCTATCATTTCTCTCTGGCCTTCTGCGGTTCCTCCCCCATGGCTTCCCATAGCCGGAATTATAAATGGTTTTCCGCCTATCTCTTTAACTATTCTTACTATTTCCCGTGTAATCAATGCAATGTTTGTGATCCCCCTGCTTCCAACAGTAATTGCAATACTGCTGCCAGGCCTTATCCTCTCTGCAATTTCCGGCCTGCCAAGTTCTCTTCTTATTGCAGCGGGAATATCTTCTATCCTGTTATTGTCAAACTTTTGAGCTATTTTTACCATTCTGGGTATTTTTACATTTCTCAGCATATTTTCTATTACGCCGTGCCTGTCCCATTGGCTGTCCCTAAGTCTTTTACTCATATTTCTCACCCATTAATAAGTGCATTCTCTTACTGCATCCACGAATGCCTTGATATTTTCAGGATCTCCAAAGAAGAAATGGTCCGACGGGCTTATAATATATCCACCATCAGGGCAGGCTTCATGCAGCTCAAATACCATCTTTCTCACCTTTTCAGGGTTACCGTTCTCAAATCCTTCATTCTGGTCAAAACCACCTACGAAAAACAGCTTATCCCCCACTCTTCGGGTAGCTTCCTTCAGATCACAATCTCCGCCCATACCAGGAGGTGTCATGGTCTCAAGACCGTCAGCGCCGTTCCGGGCTACCAGTTCCAGGAGGGGCATAATTCCGCCGCACAGGTGGTAAACTACTTTAGTTCCGGCTTCATGCAATGCTTTATGCTGTTTTATATCATAGGGCAGGCAGAATTCTTTAAAAAGCGAAGGACTTATCACCGTGCTTGATCCGGCTCCTCCTCCTGTTTCAACAAGATCAAGCTCAATTTTGCCTCCCCTTTCAATAACTTTGAGTTTCTTTTCCAGTATTGATTCCAAAACATAGTGCATCCATTCAGGGTTATCATAACAAGCCATTATAGATTCTTCGAGGCCGAACAACTTGCTGGAAAAGCTTTGCCATGGACTGCCCTGTCCAAAATCAAAATAGGCATCTCTGACTATTCCCCTGTCACCTATACGTTTCTTGGCTTCAATTACACTGCTCCAGTCTACTCTTTCAGGAATAGGCACATACTTTTTCCATATTTCGAAATCCTTCTCGTCCTTTATGATGTATTCGATAATCCAGCGGGTAAACTTGTTCTTGGCTGCCTTTTCCACAAGCGTTCCTTCAGGAGTGTTTATTATAGTCTGCCAGTGTTGATTGCCATCCTCATCCGTGCCAAGGTCTATAACATTTACCTCCCAGTTAGCCAGGTCCTTTTCATTGTAAATAAACTCGGGTTTTACATATATCACTGGATCCATGCCAAAGTATTCATATGCCTGATATTGATCCATGCCTCCAAGATAGGTGTTCAGATAATACTCCATCCAGCTGTGCACCTGGCATGGAAGCCTGTCAGGTTTTTTGTTGCTTATGGCCGTTAGAAACCTTTCACGTCCGGTCATCAATTCTTCCTCTCCCTTATACAGATATTCTTTTCATTTATACCTTTTATTCTTCAAATGCTGCATCACGCATTGCTATTACATTTTCAACACTTACGTTGGGCAATAATGCCTCGTGGCTTGGAGAAACTATATACCTCTCTCCGAAAACCTTCTTTAATCTCCGCACCTCAGCTTTTACCTCTTCCGGCGTGCCAAAAGGCAGGAGTTCCTGGGTATCGACTCCGCCGATGAAAACCAGATCCTTTCCGAATTCCCTAGCCAACGTCTCTGCATCCATGCCCTTTGCTTTTGCTTGAAGGGGATGAAGAGCATCCACGCCTGCTTCAATAAGGAGCGGAATAATTCTGGAAATTGCGCCGCAGGAGTGAAGAACAACTTTAAGATTGTATGACTTTGCCAAGTCCACAAGCCTCTTGAATCCCGGAAATATAAAACGTTTAAATAACTCGGGACTTATAAGCAAATTTTCCTGACTTCCGAAATCATTCCCAAAGAAAAAGGCATCAAGCTTATCTCCCATCGCCTCAAAACACCGTCTATTGGCTTCCACATAAAAATCCACTATTTTTTCAGTTACCGCCTCCACCACTTTGGGACTTGTATGCATTTTAATAAAGTAATTCTCCATCCCGAAATAATTACATACTTTATGGAAGAATGAGCACCACATTCCGCCAAATATAAATTTATTATGGGGTGCTATTTTATCTATTCTTTCAATTACAGCTGAAAAATCCAGATATTTCGGATCCGGCCATTCGTGCTTCTCAATTTCTGAAACATCTTCAACATCGGCAAATATACCTGCGTCTCCAAGCCCTTTGGCCTGTTTCCCTCCATAAGGGTCAAACATAGGCTTGCTTTCAGGATGCCTGTACGTATCCCACTCCGATGATATCCACATAATGTCATTACCCAGTTTTAAACCAAGATCGTCTTCATTGTCTACATTAAAATACTCAAAATACTTTTCATTGGTTTCATCCTTCGGTTTTCCCAGCCAAAAGCCCTGCCTGTCTGAAGGCCTGCCTTCAAAAATTGCTTTGATTCTCTCCCTGGATGTCAAAATCATTGCACCCCTTCTTCAGCATATTTTGTCATCTTCTGCTCAGTTTTTCATATACTTCGTTATAGTACAATGCATTTTCCACCGGTGTATTTGGTGGTATATGGTTGCTTACAGACATCACAAAACCAGGATATTTTTTACCTATATCCATACACCGTTTTACTTCATTGTATATATCTTCCTTTGTACCATAAAGGAGTACCCTGGTGTCCGCATTCCCTACAAAGCCATGAGTCTTGCCGTACTTTTCTGCAAAAGCAGCCATATCTGCGCAAGGTTCCATGAAAACCATGTCTGCGCCACAGTCAACTATGTCGTCAAAAAAGACCGTCCAGTTGCCATCACTTGTATATATTATTTTTTTGCCGGCTTCCTTCAAGGGTTCCATAAGCTTTTTCATGTAGGGGAAAATGTACTTCCTGTACCATTCAGGGTGAACCGCGGGACCTTCTGTCCAGCAAAGGTCGTCATGGAGCATTATGACCGGCACCCTGCTATCCGCATATGCCTCAAAGAACTGTTTGATCCAGCGGTAATACCCTTCAATTACCTTGCCAAATCTTTCAGGCTCTGCACCGATGGCCAGCAGGAGCATATCCCATCCGAATATTTCTATGAGACCTGAAAATAAAGTTATATAACATCCTCCCATATTTAACGTATCCGGAAATGTATGGCACATTTCCTCGTAATCCTTCTCCATTTCTACGATAAGAATTTTTTTGTCAAACTCTCCGTATTCCTCCCATGGATCAAGCTGCAGAGCTTCTTCAAGATTCTCAAATGCATTAACCCGCTCAGTGCTGAAGTCCGATTTGCCATCCTGCTCCTCTGAATAGCTTGCGTGACCCATCTTGGATATTCTGCCGTTCCGCTCCAAATGCTCCCTGTGCACATACACATGCCAGTATAACTCATAGTCCCATTTTTTTACGAATTCTCTTACAGCTCTTGGCCTGTTTTCAAGAATGTCTGTATTTATACCAGTAACTTTTTCAATCAACGGCCAGTGTCTCACTACAGAAAACTCTGTACGGGGAACCTTTTCTGTGAATTCCATATTTAATGCGGCCCAACCGCCTTCACGTGACATCTGGTTTTCCGTCGATTCAAAGAACTTTATGAATTCCCATGCTCCATCCGGATTCTTGGATTTCGAAGGTATGCAAAGCGCCCATCCGTTTACAAAGTGAGGCGCCGGACCAT
>DULF01000139.1 GCA_012840535.1 Clostridiaceae bacterium | reverse complement strand
CGGATTGTTTGAGCCTCAAAAACCCGTTACCCGTTCAGAGGTAGTGGATGTATTCTGCAAAGTAATTGAAAAAGCAGGCTTTGGGATTGACCAGGATGCCAGGTTTGTGAAGAACTATACTGATATTGGAGAACTGACAGGAACTTCGAGGACAAATATGGCATATATCAATTCAATCGGCGCAATAGGCGGATATGGAAACGATACTCTGGCTCCGATGGATTATGCAACACGTGAGCAGATTGTAGTTATAGCAAAAAGAATTGTAGATGCGTTGTTTGCTGAAGAGTAGATCGGGAGTCTGAATTACAATACCCTGAATTTAGCCTTATTTATAAGCAAGTAAGAGGAAACTGAATCAGTTTCCTCTTACTCTTTTCTTTTTATGGAGAATTTTTATAGAAATATGTTTAAAAATTGAAAGTATTCAGGTACAATGAAATAGGGTGATAATGATAAAATGTCTATGGATAAAATTATGGAACTAAACACTGTTAAATATGAAAATGGTGAATTGTATATTCTGGACACGACCAAACTGCCTTCGAGTTTGGAATATGTAAAAATGAATAATGTAGAGGATTGTTTTAACGCAATAAGAGCGCTGAAGGTCAGAGGAGCGCCGGCAATAGGTGTTGCAGCTGCATATGCACTCGTGCTTTCATCGAAGGTTGCCCGAAAAACGTCATTCCAGGAATTTTACGAAGATTTCAGGAAAGACAAGGAGTACCTTGCCAAATCAAGGCCTACGGCTGTAAACCTCTTCTGGGCCCTTGACCGGATTGACGCGAAAGTTATTGAAAACAAGGACCGTTCTATAAGTGAAATTTGTAAGTTGATAGAAAGGGAAGCAGACCTGATAAAACAGGAAGATATAATGATGTGCAGAAAAATAGGCGAACACGGGCTGACACTTTTGAAAGACGGTATGGGCATTCTGACACACTGCAATGCTGGCGTTCTGGCAACTTCAAAATATGGAACAGCTGTTGCGCCTATATACCTTGCAAAAGAAAGAGGCATGAATATCAAGGTTTTTGCCGATGAAACAAGACCTCTCCTTCAAGGAGCACGGCTGACGGCTTATGAATTATACCATTCGGGTGTAGATGTAACACTGATTTGTGACAATATGGCTGCCACAGTAATGAAAAACAAATGGGTTCAAGCAGTGTTTGTAGGGTGTGACAGGGTTGCGGCAAACGGAGATACGGCCAACAAAATAGGCACATATAATCTTGCAGTGCTTGCCAAATACCACAATATTCCCTTTTATGTTCTTGGTCCTACATCCACTATAGATATGAACATTCCCGACGGGAGCGCAATCCCTATAGAAGAGCGTGACAAAAAAGAAATAATTTTTGGATTTGGCTGTCAAACTGCCCCGGAAGATGTAAATGTATACAATCCTGCATTTGATGTTACTCCTAATGAGCTTATTACGGGTATTGTTACCGAAAAGGGCATTATAAAGCCGCCGTTTAAGGAGAATCTGAAGAAGTTATTTAATGAATAGAGGAATCAGTATGGAGTATAGGCAACTTGTCCATCTTGCTGCAGAAGCAAAAAAGAATGCATACAACCCATATTCAGGATACAGTGTTGGAGCTGCCCTGGTTTCTGAAGACGGCACTGTATTCACCGGATGCAATATTGAAAACATAGCATATCCGTCTGGAATCTGCGCAGAAAGGGTGGCCTTTTCGAAAGCCATATCTGAAGGATTTAGAAAATTCAAGGCCATCGCAATTATAGGAAGCACTGATGAAATGGCATATCCGTGCGGTATGTGCAGACAGTTTATGGCAGAGTTTGTTGGCCCGGAATTTGTGGTTATATGCGCTAATAAAAATGGGGAATATGAACAGTTCAAATTTTCTGAGCTATTGCCCAATAGTTTCAGCGCAAAATTCTGATGGGGACATTCCTCGAGGAGGAGTGTCCCCTTACCGTATTCTCCCCTTACCTTAGCTTCCTGGCCAATTTTTCATAAATAACCATAACTTCTTCGTCCGTTGTACTAAATATATGGGTGGAATCACCCGAAAAAATAACGAGAAATTTTGAGTTTTTAGGGTTAAGGCAAATATTGCATATACCGTACCTATCAACAGAAAACCTGCCTTTACATAAATGGTCCATTCCTGTGCCGACTATTTTTGATATTGGAGGAAGCTTGTCAATCAATTCAAAAGAGTCTATTTCGTTTATATCTATTACATATTCTTTTTTCAGATGGTGCACGATGATTTGTGTTTCTGTCATTTCCATGCGGATTGGAGTAAATTCCTCCGCCATCAGCCAAATCCCTAAGACTGGCAAAACAAGGATGCAGAGCGCAGCAAAACCCATTATAATTTTACCCCACAGCCTGGCAAGGTTGACCGACATCCCCATGCCTACCCGGTTGTTAATCATGAGGCGGTTGTCATTTTCATTGTAGTAGAACAGACCATACAGCCAGTACCTGTCATCATCGACAAAGTCTACAGTGCCGCTTTTTTCCGTGAACTTTTGCTGGATTCTGCGGGTTGTGAGTTCTGTTTTTATACAAACGAAAACAACAAGTATGGTATATGCTGCTGTAGATATTATTAAACCTATTACGTTTTTAATTAACAGCCAGAAAAAAATCGTGTAAATACTGGTAAGCCATGCGGTCCATACCCAGCATTTTGACCAGTTGTACTGGCGGACTCTGGTGAGGATGATGCTGAGCTCCGTATTCTCGTCTACAATTTCAGCGCGCTGACGGTATATGATCCGGAAGAACAGGTAGCAGGATGCTACAATCAATGCAAAAACAAGATAAGTGGCAAACATATACCAGAATTCTTCACTGTTACCCTTAATAAACAGAGTTGCGGCAACAGGTATTAAACATATCAATACCGGAGGAACAAACCACCAGGAACTTATAAGTCTTTTCGGCATATCCACTGTTTTTAAATCCACTATTGTTTTTTCAGAAAAACTGCTGTACCAGTTATTTTCAACTTTCAATTTCCTGAGCTTTTTGTTGGAGGAAATATATATAAAACCTGGTATAATAACGGCAAAAACCAGCCATGTCATATAATAAGTAAAAGAAATTGAAAAAGATGGGATAAATATGGCTCCTATGCAAATCAGGGTCATGATTATAAACATAATGTCAAGATTTTTCCTGAATTTATTGCATATGCTTTGTACTTCGGCACTTGTCCTTGCCGAATAGGGCAATGTAACTCCGATAACTATATTCTTTTTTGCTTTTGCTTCGTTTCGCATCATGAAATAAATAATTGGCAGAGCAATGTAACAACACACGAACATAAGAATATTAAAAACCAATATGCTCATCTTGTTTCCCCCGTTTCATCATATAATTGTCCGCATAAATTAAGCAGTTCCTCCCTGGATACTCCTGCAAGCTTAATCTCTGAGATGACAAGTTTTAAATCGTTTTTAGTCTTGTCTGATATAAAACCTGGTTTAGCTATATCAGGGTTAATTATTGCACCACTTCTGCGGTCTGCCAGGATGTACCCTTCCTGCTTAAGCAAAGCGTAAGCCTTGTTTACAGTCATTACATTGATGCCTGATTCAACTGCGAGAGCGCGGACGGTGGGAAGTTTTTCACCCGGAGACAATTTGCCTTCTGCGATTCCCATGACAATCTGGTTGCGTATTTGCAGATAAATCGGAACATCACTTGAAAAGTCAAGCTTTAACAGCATGGATGTATCCTCCTGAATTATATGTTATTGTATTACTAATTATAATACAAATAATACAAAATATCAAGAGAACAAGGTGAAATTAACCTAACGATTGCACGAATATTTACCAGCTATGGCATTAAGTTTATTCTTCTCAGTTTATGCATAAATTACCTGTGTATGTCAAAAAATAAGTAAATAAATAAAAAACCACATAGGAAGAGTCATATATGTTTGGATATATCTTAAAGAAAATTCGCTATTCGGCTTTAAAAAGAAAAAATATGTCTCATGATACTGCAACGGACAAAAACTATAATGAACCGTTATTACCTGATTTGGAAAAAAACCTTGATGTTATTAAAAGTATCTTGCGTGACAGCAGTGATGTGACAGTTCATGAGTTTAACTTCGGGCATGACAGAAGATACAAAGGGGCGCTGGTTTTTATAGACAACATGGTGGACAAAGAAGAAATCCATAAAAACATCCTGAAACCTTTAATGTATGATGTGTTACTGCTCAAAAAGGATGTGGATATGGATTTTACTAAAATTGATATCATAAGGAAGAACTTGATTTCCGTAATGGACAGCCAAAAAGTGACACTGCTGGCCGATTTGCTTGACAGTTTATTGACTGGAACAACCATACTATTGGTAGATGGTTCAAAAGAAGCTTTAGCTGTCAACTTGAGAAAGTGGGAAGCCCGCAGTATAGAGGAACCGGGGACAGAGGCCGTTGTTCGCGGGCCGAGAGAAGGCTTTAATGAGAACGCAAATGTAAGTATTGCTCTTATCCGCAGGAAAATAAAAGATCCTGACTTATGCATAGAAAAATTAAAAATCGGTATGAGGACAAAAACTGATGTATACATTGTATACCTAAAAAGTGTGGCCAATCCGAAACTGATTGAGGAAATCAGGAACCGGATCGGCAGAATAAAAATTGATGCAATTTTGGAATCAGGATATATTGAACAATTTATTGAGGATGCTCCCTACTCAATTTTTCCAACTGTTTCAAACAGTGAAAAACCTGACAAGGTTGTAGCAAAAATACTCGAAGGCCGTGCTGCCATTGTGGTTGACGGCACACCTTTTGTTCTTATTGTGCCAATGCTGTTTATTGAGAGCTTTCAAAGCGGGGAGGACTACTATGCAAGGCCGTTTCTTGCAAGCATCATGCGGATAATAAGATTCTTGTCCTTTATAATCAGTACTTTAGGTCCTGCTTTTTATGTGGCATTGACTGTTTTCCACCAGGAGCTGATACCTACACAGTTGCTGATATCTATAGCAGCAGGGCGTGAAAGAGTGCCTTTTCCTGCAATATTGGAAGCCGGGTTGATGTTGTTTACCTTTGACGTTTTAAGAGAAGCGGGAGTACGGTTGCCAAAACCTGTGGGACAAACAATTGGCATAGTCGGAGCGCTTGTACTTGGCCAGGCGTCAGTCGAAGCCGGCCTTATAAGTCCGATAATGGTAATTGTTGTATCTTCAACAGCCATTGCAAGTTTTGCTGTTCCGGCACAGACCGACTCAGGGACGATACTTCGGTACATATATCTTGGGCTTGCTGGTATTGCCGGAGGTTTTGGCGTAATTATGGGGCTTTTGGCAACTTTGTTGCACCTTTCATCATTAAGGTCTTTCGGGGTGCCATATTTGTGGCCGGTTGTACCGTTCAATCTTTCCGGCATAAAGGATGTTTTTATAAGGATGCCGGTTTGGACCATGCAAAAACGGCCCAGTGTCATTATTTGGGACAATATCGATTCTATACGCCAAAGCCCCGGTTTAATGCCATCGCCATATAAGGAAGACAAAGACGATTCCAAATAAAAGGGGTGAGGCTGCAATGAAAAAGAAAATGAACATATTAATAAAAAAATCAGTTTTATGCTTTCTTATGCTGTTTATGCTGTCAGGCTGTTTGGGAGGAAGAGAGATAAATGATTTGGAAATCGTTATTGGAATGGGAGTTGACAAGGATGAAAACACAGAAAATATTTTAGTTACTGCACAGATAGTTAAAGTAGGGGAAATAGAAAAGACGTCGGGAAGTTCTGGCGGCGGGCCGGAAAACAAAGCATTCTGGAATGTTTCCCACACAGGTAATTCAATTTTCGAAGCGGTAAGGCAAATAACACACAAGACAGGAAACAGGCTTTTTGTATCGCATAATCAGGCGGTAATTTTCGGAAAAGATATAGCTTTAGAGGATGTACAAAAATATATTGACTTTTTTTTGCGCGCCCATGAAATGAGACCTACTGCATTGATCCTTATTGCTGAGAACCGGGCGTCGGATGTTATGGACGCAAAACCTGAAACTGAGATCCTTCCTGCAATGAATATTGCAAAGCTGGTTAAAGCATATGGTTTCACTTCCCATTTCTATAAAGTGAATGTGAAAGATTTTGCTTCGTGCATAATGAGTGCTACTTCGGCTCCAATAGCACCCATAGTCGGTATTTCAAAGGACAATGGTAGCAAGGATATTTATGTGTCAGGTATGGCTGTCTTTAAAAATGCCAAAATGGTTGGCGAACTAAACCAACTTGAAACCCGGGGTCTTTTATGGGTACTAGGCGAGGTGAAAAGCGGCGTGATACTTGTTCCCTCGCCAAACAGGCAGGGAAATGCTGTTTTGGAAATTTTAAAAACCAGAAGCAAAGTAACACCGGAAATAAACAACGGCAAAATAGTAATGAATATAAAAATAAAAATGGAGTCAAGCCTTTCAGAACAGACCACGACCGAAAATCTGGCGACAATTCCTGCGTTTGAAGAAATACAGAAGGCCCTGGAAGAAATTATACGGCAGGAAATAATGACGGCCTTTGATAAATCCAGGGAATTAAACGCCGATATTTTCGGTTTTGGTGAAATATTACACAAAAAATACAATAATGTGTGGAAGACTATTAAAGATGATTGGGATGAGGTATACCCAACAATAAAATTAAACATTGAAGTCGAAGCAAGGATACAAAAAACCGATTTGTTGAAAAAACCAGCAACATCAAATAAAAAGGGGAAGTAATATGAATGTTGAAAAAGGAAAAATCTGTAGTTCCCAGTTGCCCTTCTTAATTGCGGGCTTTGTTCAAGGCTCAGCTTTATTGATAGATTTTACAGTGGGAATAACTGAACACCAAACATGGATGGTTATATTAGCCGGGTTGATTATAGCAACTCCCGTTATACTTTCCTATGTAGCGCTTATAAAGAGGTTTCCGGGGATGAATGTAATTCAAATTAACAATATGGTATATGGCCGTTTTCTGGGAAAAGCCGTATCAATATATTACATATTCTTTTTTTTAATGACTTTATCTTTTAATATCCGCGATGTTGGAGAATTGCATGTAACTTTTTTAATGCCTGATACTCCTTTTATTTTCTTTCTGGCAGTTTTTGCCGCAACCTGTGCATATGCTGTAACTAAAGGCATAGAAGTGTTGTCCAGGATAAGCTACCTGTTTGTGCTTGTCGGATTGGTTGTACCAATCAGCACATTCATCCTGTTGATCGATCAAATGGATTTCTCCAATTTTTTACCGGTTTTTGAATTGCCGCCCGTAAAATTGCTCCAGGGTGTTCATATCATGCTGATTATTCCTTTCGGCGAAACCCTTGTTTTTCTTACAATTATGGGGTCTCTGAATAAAACCGGAAATGCAGTCAAAAACACTCTTGTTGGATTATTAATCGGCACGGCAAGCCTTCTTGTCGTAGCTGTCAGGAATACGGCGGTATTGGGCAAAACTCAGTCTATATGGACTGCAACGTCGTTTCAGTCAATCCGGCTCATTGATATCGGAACTGTGCTGACAAGAATGGATTTCCTGATTGGCATTGCTCAGATGGTATTAATTTTCTTTAAATGCTGCCTTTTCTTTTATGCATTGACAGTAGCGCTTTCGCAGCTGCTTGGGTTAAAGTCATATTTACCCCTGGTTTTACCTTTGGCCGGAATCGAGGTCATCATTGCTGCCACTGTTTTTCAATCACCGGTAGATCATGCTGGAATTACGCAAAATGCGGGCATAATATATTCTGCCCCCCTTATAGTTATAATCCCGCCGTTGACGCTGTTAGTTGCGAAAATTCGAGGCTTGCGGAAGAATGAAGGGGGCAAGGGGGCGTGATTTTTCTTATATTGATTTATGCTTTAATCGCGGTACTGAGTGTTCCAGGGCTTATAAAGAGGAAGGAATGGAGGGAGTTTGCGGCTTTTTCCGTTTTGTATATTATTGGCTTTGTCCTGGGCTTGATGTATGTTCTTGACATACCTATACCAAGTCCGATGAAAGGCTTGCAGCATTTTATTACTGAAATACTGGGCATAAAATATCCGGAGTATTAAGTTACAAGTCAATATAATAGATTATTATATCCTCATAATTTCCATTGCCGTTTAGAAAGCCCCTGGGGATTGTTCCCACCCTTTTGAACCCGATTTTTTCGTAAAGGTGAATTGCAGCGGTATTTGTACTTACAACCGCATTAAACTGCATAATTAAAAAACCATGCTCACGTGCTGTTTTTAATGAATGCATTACAAGCTTTTCTCCTATATGATTTCCCCGGAAATTTTTTCTCACGGCATATGAAGAATTGGCAATATGGCCGCACCGGCCCACGTTGTTTGGATGCAGAATGTATAATCCCAATACTTCGTCCCCTCTTACAGCCACCGCTGTAAATGTCTGAGAGCCAAAAAACTCTCTCGCGCTGTCAATAGTCAATTCTTCCGTCTGCGGAAATGCATTTGCATCCCGTACCACATCATTCCATATTTCCACCATTGAAGGTATGTCGCTGTCATTATATTTTCGTATGCTTATTTTCATATTAACCTCCATCTCCAAGATAATAATTTACTGTCACTTTATTTTGTTTATTATTTCATAGTTTCTTTGCAAGACGCCTTTGCCCCTCCAGCTAAAGCACCTGTCGCCATACCTTCTCCTGAATTCTTTATTTGAAATCTGCCTTAGTTCATTATAACAAAGCTTATGCACAAGGTTTTTCCTAAACTCTTCAATTTCGGTGGTTTTAATGTTTTTATTATGGGGGCATACATCCTGGCATACATCACATCCCCAAATCAAACCGTTCCTGGACATAATTTCTATATCTCTTTCAGTCAGTTCTCCTTTTTTTTGTGTAATATATGATTTGCACCTTTGGGGATTTATTGTAAAATCCCCTAAAATGCACTGACCAGGGCATTTTCTGACGCAATCGAGGCATTTTCGGCAGGTCCTGTCTTGTGGCTTGTCTGGCTCAAAAGGATAGTTGTTCAGTATGTACCCTATAAATACATACGAGCCGTGCTTATCAGTTATTATGTGGTTATTTATACCCCAGAAGCCTAATCCGGCCTTCCAGGCGAGATACCTGTCGCTAAGCGGCCCGTTGTCAACAAAAGATTTGTACTTGAAATCTTGCACATTTGCTTCAAGGAATTTTCCTATTGCATCAAGCTTGTTCTTAATTATTATGTGATAATCAAGGCTATAGGAGTATTTAGACAGATTAGCTCCTTCCACATTCCCTGTAAAGTAGGGGAAGAGGCAGACGATTACAGATTTTGTGCCTTCAAGGGTCAATTCCGGGTAAACCCTTCTTTTTATGTCCTTTTCCTCAAGCCCGCTTACATGCCCTTTTTCAATCTGTTTTGCCCATATTTCTTCAAAATCCAGGTATGGCCCCGGTGGAGCGATACCAACATATTCAATATTTAAAGACCTGCAATATTCAATCAATCTGTTCTTCATTGCAAGTTTCCCGTCGGCTAATTTATACTAATTTAATTTGCTGAATATTTACCTACATAATAATATCATATTTTGTTTTTCTGAAAAACAAGTTTATGTTGCTTGCTTATTCGTTATCTGGTATTATTAAGTAAGGAGTAAGAAGTAAGAAGAAAGGAGGAGACAGAAGTATGAATTATGACGTTAAGATAACATCGAAGGGGCAGATAACACTTCCTAAGGAAATCAGGGAACAATTAATGTTAAAGTTTGGTGATTATCTGCAGGCGCAGGTTAAGGACGGTGTTATTGTGTTAAAACCCAAGCCCAAAAATAATGACAATGCGGTTCTAATGGAATATGTTGAAAAATATGCAGCGAAGAGCGAAGGGGTTAAAAAAGTAAGAGAACTGACCTCTGGAATGAATTTAAACATGACTGAATACGTAAGAAAAATGAGGGAAGAAAACAAATGAGCCTTTCATGCTGTTTTATTGATACCAGTGCCCTGTTTAAAAGATACATAGATGAAACAGGGTCAGATAAAATGGATTCACTTTTTGAAAGTGATGCATTACTGATAATATCAAATCTGACAGTGGTTGAGTTTGTTTCAAACCTCAAAAGACTGGCGGATATTGACAGATTAATCAGTAATGAAGTTTATGAAATTATAAAATCAGCATTTTTTCATGACATAGCAAAAGGCCGGGTACGGGTTGAACCTGTTTCATCGACGCATATTGTTGCTTCAATAGATATAATTAATGAAAAATATGTTACACCCATAGATTCTATTCAGCTGGCTACCCTTATTAATCTTAAAAAGAGCTTTCCGGACATTTCCTTTGTATGCTCGGACAAAAAACTATGCAATCTTGCAGAAAGCGCAGGTATAAAAGTTATTCATGTTGGCTGAATTTTATGGGGCGATTGTATTATTCCAGATTTTTGATGTTTAATGCCCTGAAAGCATTTAATATGGCTATGACTGTTACGCCTACATCTGCAAATATTGCCGCCCACATGGTAGTTAATCCAATGGCGCTGAGAATAAGGACAGCCATTTTTATTCCGATTGCAAAAAAGATGTTTTGATACGCTATTTTAAGCGTGTTTTTGGAAACCTTCATTGCAGTGGCAATTTTAGAAGGCTCGTCCGTCATTATTACAATGTCTGCAGCCTCAATAGCTGCATCAGAGCCTAAACCACCCATTGCTATTCCTATATCCGCACGGGCCAAAACAGGAGCGTCATTTATTCCGTCCCCTACAAAAGCAAGCTTTCCTTTTACAGATTTTTGCGCGAAAAGTTCTTCCAGCCTTTCAACCTTATCTCCCGGCAGCAGTTCTGCATAAACCTTATCAAATCCAAGTTCCCTGGCAACTTTCTCACTGACGTTTTTATTGTCCCCTGTCAACATGACTGTTTGTTTAACATTGGCTGCCTTTAGTTTTTCAATTGCCTGCTTGGAATCTTCCTTTACCTCATCGGCTATAATAATATAACCTGCATATTGGTTGTCAACTGCAATGTGTACAGCTGTACCGGTCAGTTCCCCCTTATAATAAACGATGTTCTTCTTTTCCATAAGTTTTGTGTTGCCTGCAAGGACCTTTTTTCCGTCAACCGTTGCACTGACTCCATGACCTGAAATTTCTTCCACATCCGAAATCCTTCTGTTGTCGATTTCTTTGCCGTAAGCGCGTTTCAGGGAAAGAGAAATAGGGTGGTTGGAGTAACTTTCCGCATAAGCGGCCAACTCCAATAACTCTTCCTTTGAATATTCTCCTACAGGATGAATTTCCTGGACATTGAACACTCCTTTTGTCAGAGTACCGGTTTTATCGAAAACAATAATTTCGGTCTGTGCCAAAGCTTCCAAAAAGTTTCCGCCTTTAACCAAAACGCCTTTTCTTGAGGCTCCGCCTATTCCGCCAAAGAAACTGAGAGGAATAGAAATGACAAGAGCACACGGGCAGGAAACCACCAGGAAAGATAACGCCCTATATACCCAATCACTGAAGCTTGCACCGCTTATTACAAGCGGCGGCACAATTGCCAGGAGAACCGCAACTGTAACAACAGCAGGGGTATAGAACCTTGCAAACTTCGTGATAAACTGTTCTGATCTGGATTTTTTACTGCTTGCATTTTCAACCAAATCCAAAATTTTGCTTACGGTAGATTCTTCAAATTCTTTTGTCACCTCTGCTGTAATAACACCGTTGATGTTGATGCAACCGCTTAAAATCTCACTGCCGGCTCCCACTTCACGGGGAACGGATTCGCCGGTAAGCGCGGATGTGTCTACCAATGAGTTCCCCTCAATAACTCTTGCGTCAAGGGGAATTTTCTCACCTGCCTTGATTACTATAATATCCCCTACATGCACTTCGTCCGGATCAACTTTAACAAGTTCATCCCCTCTTTTTACATTTGCATAATCCGGCCGGATGTCCATAAGGCTTGCAATTGATTTTCTTGATTTATCAACCGCGTAGCTTTGAAACAGTTCGCCGATTTGATAAAATAACATAACTGCGACACCTTCAGGATATTCACCGATAAAAAAGGCACCGATTGTGGCGATACTCATCAAGAAGTTTTCATCGAACATCTTTCCTTTAAAGATATTTCTGATAGCTTTTGTGACCACATCTCCGCCTACAACGATATAACCGGCCGCAAACAGGGCAATTTCAAGCCATTCGATGTCTAAATCAACAATAAATGCCGCAATAAATACCACTGCGCCGATGATTATTCTCCAAATCCGTTTTTTCATGCAAGTGCTCCTTTATGCTTTTTTCATAACAGTATCAGGTTCGATTTTTTTAATGATTTCTTCTGCAGCCCGGATAATTGCAGGCATTTTTTCATCTTCGCCGTCAATGGTAAGTTTCGTGGTTAGAAAGTTGACAGTAGCTTCCTTTACACCATCAACTTTATTAATTGCATTTTCTATTTTTGCTGCGCAATTTGCGCAATCAAGACCTTCAAGTATAAATTTCTTTTTCATGCCTATACCCCCTGGTTATTTCTGAATACTTTATATAACCTTTTCCACGTCTGTTGGTCCGTATTTATTTGCGTTTATCATTCCTCATTAATATGGGTCAGCCCGTGGTCAAATATTTGTCTTACATGGTCGTCATCCAGTGAATAATATACTATTTTGCCTTCCCTTCTGCTCTTTACTAATTTAGCCTGTTTCAACACTCTTAGCTGGTGTGAGATTGCCGACTGTGTCATATTCAGCAGGACAGCAATGTCGCAAACGCACATTTCCGATTCATCCAGAGCCCACAGTATTTTTATTCTTGTTGAGTCTCCAAATACTTTAAACAGTTCCGCCAAATCATACAGCGTTTCTTCCCTTGGCATTTTGTCCTTTACAGCATTTACAATATCCTGATGGATCACATCACAGTCGCATTTCTCTATTTGCTCATATTTTTTAGCCACATTATCACCTGCCCTGTTAAACAAAACATTTGTACATATGAATAAGTGTTCATATGTTTGAATATATTTTACTCCATATCCAGCATTATGTCAATAGGTTTATGAACAATTATTCAATTGTTCATAAACCTGTACTTGTTCTAATTTTATGCTAATATATTAGCGTGGTTTAGTTACATGTACAGTGCCATGCGGATGCTCAGGGGGTGCATAGATGGAATATAATTTAAGTGGTATGTTGCCTGTGTTAATTAGATTGTGCCATTTGCCGGCAGGTATGAAAATGGCATAGTCATCACGTACATTTGCCTGGAAATCCAGCTTGTCTTTACTGTCGCCCATTATTGCAAGTCCCCGGCCTTCTTCAATGCGTATGAACTGGTCAACATCCGGATGCATTTCCAGGCCTATGTCTTCACCGACATTGATACTCATTATGGTAAGCTGCAGATGTTTTCCCGTCCATAAGGCGGTACGAAAAGTATTGTTTTGTTCAGTAGCCCTTTCTATATTGACAACAAAGGGGTCTGGGCCATAATCCTTTATTATGATAGGAGCCATGTCTTCATTGTGGCCTGTAGCATATTGATTCGGGAAAAACACCGGAAAACCTGGGTTGGACATCAACATTGCTGCGTAATAAGGGCAATAAGTATTATAATAATTATATCCGCCATCTTGATTGTACATTGATGTATTAAAGTGATATACGTATGGATATGTTTCATGGATGTTGTACATATTCCTCATCCCTTTCACAAAGTTATAGTATTTTAGTATCATAATATGTTTTATGTTAAGAGGTTGTTAATTACTGGCATATTTTAACATGCAGAAAAGAAGGGGATTATATTTTCTTTCTTACCTTCCCGACAATAAAAATAATAATCGGAAAAATAAACCCAAAGATTATGCTTGCCGGTACACTGATTAATCTTGAGTAGTTTTCAAGTTCAAATCTGTCACTGGCTATGTACTGTGAAAAAATAAAAGCAAATATAGCAACAGGACTTACTAACGATTTTTCATCAGAAAGAGAGAAAAGTGATTTT
>DULF01000138.1 GCA_012840535.1 Clostridiaceae bacterium | reverse complement strand
TTTTTGTTTTATATTCGGTAAATGAGGTGTTTGTATGTGCGGAATAGCGGGATTTTGTAATTTTAGTATTGATTATACTCAAAAAAGGGAATTCTGGAACAATATTTTAATTAAAATGAGGGAATCTGTTGCGCATCGGGGCAATGACAATACAGGCGAATTTTTAAGGAAGCATGTCGGCCTCAGCCATACACGCCTGTCCATCAGGGATTTATGTTTTGGAAGGCAGCCTATTGTAAGAAACATTGGTGGTGCTGAATATGTGATAGTGTATAACGGAGAAATTTATAATACCGATGAATTGGTACCGGAATTGAAAAAAGCAGGATTCAGATTTGAAACGACAACTGACACTGAGGTTATCCTTTATGCTTACATTTATCATGGAATTGATTTTGTGAACAGGTTAAATGGTATTTTTGCCTTTGCAATATGGGATGGCTGCCTTGAAAGAGTGGTATTGTACCGTGACCGTGCCGGCGTAAAACCACTGTTCTATACAATAAAAGATAATACTGTTGTCTTTGGATCAGAAATAAAGGCTCTTTTTTGTTTTCCTGGCATAAAACCTGAAATTGACATAAACAGCTTTAGAGAAGTTTTTGGCATAGGGCCGGCGCGGACATCGGGAAATGGCGTTTTTTGCGGGATAAATGAAATAAAACCTGGGGAGTATACCGTTTATTCAAAAAAAGGCTTTTATACTGTCCGTTATTGGAAACTTGAGAGCCGTGCCCATACCGACAGCTTCAAGCAAACTGTTGAAAAGGTATCATTTCTGGTTTGTGATGCCATAAGAAGACAGATGGTTTCGGATGTCCCGGTCTGCAGCTTTCTGTCGGGAGGCATAGATTCAAGCATAGTAACTGCCGTGGCTTCAGATTTTTTATCTGAAAAAGGTTTACAACTTAATACGTTTTCATTTGATTTCAAAGATAACAGTCTCTATTTCAGGTCAAATTCATTTCAGCCTGAACGCGACAGGCCTTTTGTTGACATAATGCTTGAGAAATACAACTTAAACCATACTTACCTGGAATGTGACGAAAGTGTTTTAGCCAACTTGCTTTATGCGGTTGTCGATGCAAAAGATTTGCCGGGTATGGCCGACATTGATGCTTCCCTTTTGTATTTCTGTTCATTGGTTAAAATACATAATAAAGTCGCATTAACAGGTGAATGTGCTGATGAGATTTTCGGAGGCTATCCATGGTTCTACAAGGATGAACTTATGTGGGTAAACGGATTTCCATGGTCAAAAGATGTAAAAACAAGGACATTGTTACTGGATGACGATTTTATAAAGGAGCTTCAATTGGAAGAATATATTTTAGATAAATATACAGAATCACTTAATGAAATGCCTTATTTGGAGGGTGAAAACCAAGTTGAGAGAAGGCGCAGGGAAATAGCTTATCTCAATATCAAATGGTTTATGCAGACCCTGCTTGACAGGATGGACAGAGCCAGTATGTACTCAGGGCTTGAAGCAAGAGTGCCGTTTGCTGACCACAGAATTATTGAATACGTATTTAATATCCCGTGGGATATAAAATATAAAGACGGAATTGAAAAAGCTCTTTTGAGGGAGGCATGTAAAGACCTGTTACCGGACCGGCTCTTATATCGTAAAAAAAGCCCCTACCCCAAAACTTACAGCCCTAATTATGAGCGTTTGCTTATACAGATGTTTTCAGACATTATAAACAATGCGAATTCACCCATTATGCCATTTGTAGACAGGGATAAAGCTATTTCTTTTATGAAGGCGCCTGTTGAATACGGCAAGCCCTGGTTCGGCCAGCTGATGGCAGCCCCGCAGCTTATAGCTTATATAATACAAGTAAATTACTGGTTAAAGAAATATTCACCTTTAATAAAAAAATAATAATTTCCGCTTGACATTAACGTTACGTAAAGGTTTAAAATTGATTTTGCAGGGAGGTGGATAAATGGAGTACACAATTAGCAGACTGGCTGAAATAGCCGGAATAAGTACGCGTACGCTAAGGTATTATGATGAGTTTGGCCTGCTTTCGCCCGCCAGGATAAGTTCAAATGGATATCGTATTTACAGTCAAAAAGAGGTAGACCGGCTGCAACAGATTCTTTTTTACCGTGAGCTCGGCGTACCATTGGACGAGATCAAAAAGATTCTGTCATCGAAAGACTTTGACAGGCAGGCGGCGTTGGAAAGCCATTTGTCAGCCCTGCGCGCAAAAAGGAAGCAACTGGATTTGTTGATCTCCAATGTGGAAAAAACCATTAAGGCGTCGAGAGGAGAGATTATTATGAGTGATCAGGAAAAATTTGAAGGTTTCATTCAGAAACTGATTGATGACAACGAACGGAAATACGGTGAGGAAGCAAGGGAAAAATACAGCAATGAGAGTGTTGACCGCTCTTATGCAAAGCTTAAAAGTATGAGCAAAGAGCAGTATGAAGAATTGGAAAAGTTGACGGCCGAATTGAACGAAACACTAAAAGCAGCCTTTGAACAAGGCGACCCGGGGAGCGAGCTTGCACAGAAAGCATGTGAATTACACAAAAAATGGTTGTGCTACTTTTGGGATGATTACAGCAAAGAAGCCCATATCGGTTTAGCCCAGATGTACGTTGACGACCCGCGTTTTACCGCCTATTATGACAAAATAGCTGCCGGCTGCGCGGAATTCCTGCGGGATGCGTTATTGATATACTGTAAATAGTTTTCAATTATTTATCAATTTTTTGATATTTTTATTTTATTGTGAAAACGGTAACAATAGATACCGTTTTCTTTTTTTTGTAATAGTATAATGAACACGTAAGAATTGCAATGTTTTATAATATAATTAATAATTAACAATTAACAAAGGAGGCAAAATTTATATGAAGATGTTTTGTTATCAATGTCAGGAAGCTGCCAAAGGTATTGGTTGCACTGTCAGGGGGGTCTGCGGGAAAACTGATGAAGTGTCGAACCTCCAGGATTTATTAATATATGTGCTTAAAGGCATTTCAGTATATAGTGTTAAATTAAGGGAAGCAAATTTAAAAAGCGAAAAAGCGGATAAATTCATAATTGAAGGCCTTTTTTCCACTGTAACGAATGTTAACTTTGATAAGGACTATTTTATCAGAAAAATCAAGGAAGGCCTTGCGCTAAGAGATGAACTGAAAGATCAGTTGCTGAACGCCAATATTGAGCTGGACAGGGACCTTCATGATGCTGCAGTATGGCATGGAGAAAGCCTTGACGATATGGAGCGAAAGGCAGCAAGTGTTGGAATTTTGAAAACAGAAAATGAAGATATACGTTCTCTGAGAGAGTTGGTCATATATGGACTGAAAGGCATGGCAGCTTATGCAGAACATGCAGATATCCTCGGATTTAGAAATGACGAGGTAAACGCATTCATGCAGAAAGCACTGGTTGCAACGCTGGATGACAGCCTAACGGCAGATGACCTTGTTGCGCTGGCCATGGAAACCGGAAAGTACGGTGTTGAAGTAATGGCTCTGTTGGATAAAGCCAACACGTCCACTTACGGCAACCCTGAAGTTACAAAGGTTAACATTGGAGTAAGAAACAATCCGGGTATACTGATAAGCGGGCACGACCTTAAAGACATGGAAGAATTACTGAAGCAGACTGAAGGAACAGGAGTGGATGTCTATACACATGGAGAAATGCTGCCTGCCAACTATTATCCGGCTTTCAAGAAGTACAGCCATTTTGTAGGAAATTACGGGAATGCTTGGTGGAAACAGGATAAGGAATTTGAAAGCTTTAACGGTCCGATCCTGATGACTACCAACTGCCTTGTACCTCCGAAAGATTCGTATAAAGACAGGGTATATACGACAGGTTTGGTAGGATTCCCGGGAGTTAAGCATATTCCCGACAGAGAAGACGGAAAAGCAAAAGATTTTTCTGAAATTATAGAACATGCCAAGAAATGCCCTCCGCCACAGGAAATAGAAAAAGGCGAAATAATCGGTGGTTTTGCCCACAATACGGTATTAAGCCTTGCAGAAAAGATAATTGAAGCTGTAAAGACCGGCAAGATAAAGAAGTTCGCCGTTATGGCAGGTTGTGACGGCAGGATGAAGAGCAGGGAATACTATACGGAATTTGCCCGGAAGCTTCCTGAAGATACGGTCATACTGACAGCAGGCTGTGCAAAATACCGCTATAACAAGTTGAATCTTGGAGATATCGGAGGTATACCAAGAGTGCTGGACGCAGGACAATGCAATGATTCGTATTCGCTTGCCGTTATTGCATTAAAGCTCAAGGAAGTCTTTGGTCTCGATGACGTCAATAAACTGCCTATTTTTTATAACATTGCATGGTATGAGCAGAAAGCGGTAATCGTCCTTCTTGCGTTGTTGTATCTTGGTGTTAAGAATATACATCTTGGCCCGACATTACCTGCATTCTTATCTCCAAATGTTGCCGCTGTACTGGTTGAAAAGTTTGGCATAGGCGGAATAACGAATGCAGAGGATGATATTGAAAAGTTTATGGCATAATAACAAATATTGAAAAAGTTTATGGCATAGTAATTTATTTAAGGAGGCGGTTTTTATGAAGGGACACGTTGACAAGGATCTCTGCATCGGCTGTGGGCTTTGTCCGGATATTTGCCCTGAGATTTTCAGGATGGATGATGACGGAAAAGCCATCGCGGCAGATGAGGAAATACCGGATGACGTATTGGATTCTGCTAAGGATGCGGAATCCCAGTGTCCGGTGGAGGCTATAAAAATAGAATGAGTTGACTTGGAAGTTGCGCTGGGGGAGAACCTTATGCGCAACTTTTTTGTATATGGAGAAAATGCGGAATGTTTTTCCGGAATAAAATATGTTAATAAAGTAAATATAAGGGTATATATTTAATGTAAATGAAGCTAACCGCACTTTCAGGTGTTAAGGCATTTTAAATTATTATTAATAATGATAGGAGTGGGTGTAAATGAAACGTGAAGAGCAAAAGTTTTTCATTTGCAAGAAGTGTGGAAACATCATTGGGCTTATCATCAATGCTAAAGAACCTTTAGTATGTTGTGGTGAAGAAATGAGCGAACTTATACCAAATACCTTTGATGCGTCGGCCGAAAAACATGTACCTGTTATCAAGGTTGACGGCAACAGGGTGACTGTTGAAATTGGTTCGGTACCGCATCCCATGACAGAGGAACATTACATAAGCTGGGTATATATCCAGACTGAAAAAGGAGGACAGCGCAAAATACTTTTACCGGGAGAAGAACCTCGTGCAGAATTTGTTTTAACGGACGATGACAGGTTGGAAAGCGCTTTTGCTTACTGCAACCTTCACAGCCTTTGGAAAGCAGATGCTTAGATGCAACAGGCCGGCTGCTGATCCAAACAGGATCAGAGCCGGCTATTTTAATTAATGCTGTAAAAGCCTATAAGAGGCAATACAATTTGTATATTTTGCGTCAAAGATTCGCTTTACCTGTAACTTCCAACATCCTTTACAAGATTGACTATATGCCTGAAATTCTCAAGACTAACACTTGAAGGTATTGAATGGTCTGATGAAAATATATACCCGCCATTTTCCTTCAAGACCGGTACTATTCTCCTGATTTCCTCTTCGATAGCCTCAATGTCGTTCCATAACACTGCATTTACACCGCCATGCAGCACAAGCTTGTCGCCGTATTTTTTCTTTATATCAACAGGATCCATTCCTGCTTTTACCTCGAGAGGATTTAAGGCATCCACGCCGATTTCTATAAGGTCCGGTATAAATGGATTTATATCACCGCAAGAATGCAGCCTTACTTTTAGTCCTTTGGCATGTGCCCAGTCAACAGCTCTTTTATGAACAGGCTTAAGCAATTCCCTGTATGTTTTAAGGGAAAAGAACTGGCTGTGCTTGTATCCCATGTCATCGTACCACATTACGCTGTCAAATTTATATCCTGCATCCCACACCATTTCCAGAAGCGCTATGTTCACATCAAGGAAATGGTTAAACATGTCTACGTACCACTCAGGTTCTTCCATTAACGCTATCAAAAGCCTTTCTGTTCCCACCATCCATGAATGGGCTACGTCAAACCCGAACCAGAGCAAAGCCTCTATCCATTGCCCTTCTTCCCGCCACTTTTTATAATTTGTGGAATTTGCATTTTTCCATTCTTTCTGGGTTACACCCCATTTTGAAACATAAACAATATATTCATCTGTTTCCTCAATCACCTTATATGGATACCCTGGGCTGTTATCCACCTGTATTAATGTAATGCGTACAATGTCTCTGTTCTTTACTCTGTGCAAAACCGGAAAATCAAATGTAGATTTAATAAAGTCGAGGTTTTTGTGTATGTGTATGCATAGTTATCGTAGGCGATATATCTTAAATACGGAATGATATAAGCAGTTTTTTCGAAATTATTGCACGATACAATCATTGCTATTGTTTCCACCAGCCCGGCTGTACAAAATATTTGATCTGTACACTATTGGTTTAATATTATCATATAAATATAACGAGGCGTCAAGATACAGGTGGCGGGTACCGACAAGCAAAAAATTGGAACTAATAGTATCAGGAAGGCTTTTTTATTGTTTGAGTTAATGATAATATAATACTGATGGACAGATATATTTCTATTAACAGGAAGTGGAAGAAGGCGGACCGGGTATTTTGCTATTTTAGCATGCGGGAGGAGTAGGAATGAGGAGATTGTACCGAATATTATTTGCTTTGCACTTATTTGTAGGAATAGGAGCTGTGTTTGGTGGACTTGCTGCTATTATTAATCCCTTTAATCCACTGGGAATGCCAATTGAACCTTTAAAGAATTCCCCCTTCAGTAATTACCTGATACCGGGCATTATTCTGTTTACTGTGCTTGGAATTGGAAATATCGTAAGCGCATTATTATTTCGCTATAAATTGAGACTTCAAGGATATATAAGCAGTATTTTTAGCTGGGCCTTGGTAATATGGATTGTAGTTCAGTGCATAATGCTTAATACGGTTGCTTTTCCCCATATTTTATATTTCATTATCGGTCTGGTTGAGGCTGCTTTATCTATGGCAATTTTATTCGAACAGCGTTTGTTTCCTGCAAATATTGTTCTTGGTTTTTATAAACAAGTATTTAATAAACATAGGAGTGAATCATAATATGTTACTATAAATTATTATCAGGCATGCATTCATTAAATGCAGGATTCTGAAATTGTTAGGCACAGCTGCACATAAATTTTAACGAGGCAGAAGGTAAACATATCTTCTGCCTCGTTGAAAAGCCGCTGATGTAGTTTTTTTTGCAACCGTAAATTTTTTTATGAACCTAGGCTTTAAAAAGCCCGAATAATTTCAGCAGCTTTTGCCAGAAGGTCAGCTTAACAGGCTCCTTAACAACAGGTTTCTGAATTTCAGGAAGATTTACCGGCTCTGTCTTTAACACGAACTGGACAGCTGTTACATTGGTGTTTTTCTCTGACACAAAAGATATTACTTTATCACCGTTACCGAAAATACCGGCAAGTATTTCATCAACCTTGCTGTCTATTTCCGATTCCATATCTGATGTACCGCTTCTTAATTTATTTGTGCCTTCCTTATATGAAGAAAACCCGTCTCTTAATTTTTTTATTGCTGCATTTAATTCTGCCCCCGCGTTATAAAGTTCATTTGCTGATGCCGCTATTACGGAGGATGAGGATTTAAATTCTGATGTTCCGCCCACTAAATCCAGAGCGCCGTTGTAAAGTTGTGATACTCCGTCCACATAACTTTTTAGGCCTTGTGTAAACTGCACTACGCCGTCAAGCTGTTTCTTAACCGCATCAAGTTGGGAAATGGAGGATAATACCTTGCTGTAGTTTTCAGGTGTGAGAACAGGCAGGTCTAATCCTCTTCCGCTAAGTTGTGCATTGATTGAATCAAAGGTGGCTTGCTGAATTGCCATAGCACCGTTTATAATAGAGCCGTTCTGTTCCGCCAACTCAGATAAACCGTTTTTTAATGATACTGCACCTGAATTCAACTTATCTGCACCGGTTGACAGCTGTCCGAGGCCGTCCTTAAAGGTTTTCATTCCGTCAACATATTCTTGCATTCCGCCTGATAACTGATCAAGAGCATCCAGCAGTTCACCTGCTCCGTTATCAAGTTCTTTTATTGCATCAGCAAGTTCCGAAAACTGCTCTGCGAATTCGCCACTGTCAATGTCTATATCAAAAGACAGCCTGATACCGTTTATTGTTATTGGATCCATTTCAAAATCATGGACATCAGCCATTACGGATATATTAATGCCATTGCCCGGCAAAACGGTGTAAGTAAGCTGTTTTTTGCCGCCTGCCTCGGCAATGGTGGCATTGTCTGCTTTTATGTTGGAGCAAAGCTTATTGTCAAGTGAAAGTGAAATTTGCAAGGCATAATTATTGAAAAACGTGCTGTTGATGTTTTTGTTTTGTTTTATGGACAGCGCAATTTCCAAAGCGCCGCTTTTTCCTCCAAGGTCTGTTCCCGGGACTTCCCTACCGTCCAGGTAGTATTTTATATCAATATCCCAGGGCAACTCCTTTCTTTCAAGGGTCCCCTGATAGTAAAATTTATCAGCGCTGGTGTTTATCGTTATTTTATCCCCGTCCCGGTTGAGTTCTTCAGAAGTTGTCAGATTCCGTATTTCGGAGTAATTGCCGTAATCGGTAATTTCACCGCCGTCAAATATATTTACCACATAGAGGTTGTTCACGCTTCCGTCCAGGTTGAGTATACCATATACAATTTCCTCTTTAGGTGAAGGATTGTTTTCGGCTGATGCCGGAATACCGGATGATAGTGATAAAACCAATAAAAATATCAAGGCAAACGAAATTATTTTTTTCATATAGACCACACTCCTCATAATTGATTGTTGTAGAATTTACCGTTCAAAGTTGTTTTCTGGATAATCCTGTCGAACAACACAAGCAAAGCCGGCAATACAAGGGCAACCATGACAAGGGACAGCAATGTTCCCCTTCCAAGCAAAGTTCCCAGGTCTGCAATTATGGGATTGTTTGAGGTAATTGCCAATGCTAATCCCGCAGATGCAAGGATTACGGCTGAAATAAGGACTGCCGTCAGATTGTCTTCTATGGTTTTAAGCATGGCATTCTTTTTGGGAAGGTTTTTTCTGTTGCTTAGGTAATTATTGGCAAACAAGATTGCATAGTCCACTGTTGCGCCCAACTGGACGGTGCTTATTATCAAGTACCCGAGAAAGCTCAGGGATGTTCCTGTAAAATAGGGGAAGGAAAGGTTAATCCATATGGCTGTTTCAATTGTAAACACCAAAAGCGCCGGAAGGCTCAGTGAGCGGAAGGTAACCAGCAAAACCAGAAATATGCCCATTACAGCCACAAGGTTAATACGTTTCGTGTCGGCTGAAACAACTTCTTTCATATCGAACAAAGTAGCGCTTTGTCCTGCGAGGTAATATGTGTCGTAATACCTTGCCGCCGTATCAAATACAGCTTGCACAGTATTAAATGTGTCTTCCCCTTCCTCTTCCATGTCGGTGTAAAGCATAATTCGTGCATAATTATCCGAGTAGAACTGTCCGGAAACTTCTTTCGGTACAAATTCCCGTGGTATTTCTGCCCCTACAGCAGTAACATAGGATACAACGCTTCTTACATGGGAGATCCTGGAAAGCTCATCGCAAAGCTCAGATTCTTTTCCTGTGTCTTCTTTTGGCACCAGAAGCACAAGGATATTTTCTTCGCCAAACTTTTCTTTAATGTATCGGGTATCCTTTCCTACCCGCGTTGCATTTGCAACAACACCCATCCCGTATTCAAACCGGGTATTTGACTGGGCAAGAAAGCTTGGCACAACTACAATCAGAGCAAGTATCAAAAAAGGTATCCTCAATTTCATTAATAAGTTTCCTGTTTTTTTAAAATCAGGCATGAAACTTCTGTGCCTGGTTTTGTCAATTAACCTGTAACTCATGATAGTTATGGCGGGCAGGAATACCATAACTGAAATGAAACTTAGAAAAACGCCTTTAAACAAGTTGAGTCCCAAATCAGAGCCTATACCGAAACGCATGAACAATAATGCTGCAAAACCAACAACAGTTGTTGCGGCACTTGCTGCAACAGTCGGCAATGACTTTCTCAAGGCAAGTATCATTGCCTCCTTTGGCTCATTTGACAGGCGGTAGTCATTAAAGCTATGAAGCAGGAATATGGCATAATCCAGGGATACAGCAAGCTGCAAAACAGGACTGACTGTTTGTGTGATAAACGATACTTCGCCGTATATAATGTTTGTTCCCATATTAATGATAACTGCAATTCCTATAGCTGACAGGAATAATAACGGTTCTATCCATGAGCTGGTCGCAACTGTTAATATTATTATCACAATCGGAAGCAGTATTGCCATTGCATTTAATACTTCCGTAACAGACATCTCCTGAGCTTTTGCGGTATTAACAGCTTCGCCTGCGACAGCGTTGTTTTCACCTATCAGTTCATAAATAGCATTTAATGTAGTTGTTTCTTTTCCGCTTTCAATTGATAATGTCATCAGAGCATTATTATCCTTGTAATAATTTTTCACTATGGAAGGGTCCAGAAACTCAAGGGGCGTAGTCTTGAGAGTATCCAGGCCTACTATGTCGTCAAGCCAGCTTACTGATCTGACCCCTTCCAACTTTGACAATTTTTCTTTGTATTCCAGTGCTTCCAGTATTGACACGTTTGTAATCATTACTCTTGCATTGGGCATATTGCTGTCAAACTCTTCTTCCATTATTTTTATTGCCTTGGTAGACTGTGCGTCTTTGGGCAGATAATCAACCATATCGTAATTAACCGAAACCTGCAATGATAAAACTGCACATAACGCTGCAATTATTAAAAACATTGCTAATACGATTTTTCTGTGTTTAATTACTGCGTTAAAAAATTTTTCCATAAAATAACCTCCTAAATTGCCATACACCGTGTTGACAAATATCTACATATATAGTTTAATAACACTATGATAGTAATACAACATACAGATGTTTTTAAAATGTCAGTTGTTAAACATATACATGTAAATTGATTAATATCTGACGTTTTTAATAAAATTGGAGGGTTTTGAATGAGAAAGAACAAGATGGACAGACGGGTCAAATATACCAAGATGGTGCTAAAGGAGAGCTTTATAGACCTGCTTGAGAAAAAAGACATTTCCCAGATTACTATCAAGGAAATTTGTGAAAAAGCCGACATAAACCGTACCACCTTTTATGCTCATTATACAGACCAGTATGACTTACTCCGCAAAATTGAGAATGAATTCCTTGACAATGTCAGGGCATGTCTTGCGGAACTTGACCAGGAGAACAACAATGTGGACCCTGTGGTGCTGGCGGAAAAAATATTTGAGTATATAAAGGAAAATGCAAAATTGTGCAAACTGCTTTTAAGCGAACGCGGAGGTTTAAATTTTCAGAAACAGGTAATGGTGATGGTGTACGATCCAATTATTAACGAATTGACCAGCAACAATAAGGTCAGTATGGAAGATGCGGAGTATGTCTATTCATTTGCGGTAACCGGATGCGTTGGTATTGTTCAGAAATGGCTTAATGAAGATATGAAAAAATCCGCCCGTTACATGGCGGAAATGGCTATAAAGCTTACAATGGGACTGATAAATTTATTAAAAAGTAACAAACGAATATAAGATTTATTAAATAAACCGGAGGCCTGTGCATGATTATTATCGGAGAGAAAATTAACAGTACACTGAAAACAGTCAGGACAGCGATTGAGAAATATGATGCCGCAGCAATACAGGAGCTGGCCAAAAAACAGTATAATATAGGCGCATCATATATTGATGTCAACGCAGGTGAGCTTCATGAGGATGAACCCGAAAGACTGGCATGGTTGGTAAATACAATACAGGATGTATTGGATGTACCTTTTTCCATTGACTCACCAAATCCAAAAGCTATAGAGGCTGCCCTTAAAACGAATAAAAACCCAAAGCCCATTATTAACTCAATAACTGATGAAAAAGAAAGATATAATGCCATTGTGCCTTTGGCTGCAGAATATAAGACGGGCATAATTGCTTTGTGCATGGATGATGAAGGAATGCCTGAAACCGTAGATGGCAGGATAAAAATAGCGGAAAGGCTTGTTGAGAAGCTAACAAGGGAAGGGATTCCGCCTGGCGACATCTATATCGACCCTATGATCAGACCTATTGGAACAGGCTCACATTATGGAATGGTTGCTCTTGAAACCATGAGAAGGATCAGAGCCGAAATTCCTGAAGTACATATTGTCTGCGGGCTTAGCAATATTTCATTCGGCATTCCTGCAAGGAAACTAATGAACCGGGCATTTCTTGTAGCTGCAATGACTGCCGGAATGGATGCGGCGATTCTCGACCCGCTTGACAAGAAACTTATGTCGTTTGTGTATGCAACAGAAGCTTTGCTGGGAAAGGATGACTATTGCATGAACTATATTAATAAGTTCAGGGAAGGCGAAATCGAGCTGTAATAATTGTTATAACAGTTATATTATCAAAAATAAATACAAAACCGGGGATACGAAAGTGTTGACAACAGGCTACCTGTTATACTAATATAAAGGCACAACTAAATAAAAACCTGGGGAGCTGGAAGAATCCGGCTGAGAGGGAACTGGTTTGTTCCGACCCATTGAACCTGAACTGGGTAATACTAGCGAAGGGAGAATAGAGTCTATTGTGTAAGAGTCTATTGGTTATTGTATATTAACCCCTTATCCTGTTCAGGATAAGGGGTTTTTAAGTATACTCCGGAGTAAAAATCAATAAATTGTAAATAATTAATGAAAGAGGGTTGTGATTATGTTTGAGGAAATCAAGTTTATACTGAATGAGAAAATTGTTGAGCTCCTGCAGCCAAAACCTATAGCAACAGTAATTGCGCTGCTTTTGCTTGCTGCGATACTTATAGTTATCAGCAGAAAGACAAATTACAATGTAAGGACTCTTACTTACGGTGCCCTGGCTATTGCCGCTTCGTTCGTTCTTTCATATGTCAAAATCGTCAGCTTGCCTTATGGCGGCACTGTTACCCTTGCCAGCATGCTTCCTATGTTCATTTTTGCATATATTGCCGGGCCAAGGGCAGGATTGCTTGCAGGACTGTGCTACGGACTACTTCAATATATCCAGGAACCGTTTTTTGTACATTGGGTGCAATTTTTGCTGGATTACCCGTTAGCATTTTCCCTCCTGGGACTGGCAGGGCTTTTTAGAAAGAACCATTACCTGGGCGCAGCAGTTGGCAGTATGGCAAGGTTTGTATGCCACTTTTTGTCGGGGGTTGTTTTCTTTGCCTCTTATGCGGGAGATCAGAATGTTTTTGTTTACTCGCTGACGTACAATATGTCCTATATTCTTCCTGACATGCTTATATGCATGGCAGTTCTTGCAATTCCCAGCGTAAAGAGTATGATTAAGCGGTTAACGAATATTAGTGCTGAGAGCGTGGCTTAAAATCTTAAAATTGCAAAAAAGTATCAAAAAAATTACAACATCTGTGGCAGGTAAGGTAGGAGGACGGTCTGTTTCCTGTGCCAGGATGGCACGGAACCGGATCCTGTCTTGTAACTCCCCCTGTACTGACGATTCCAGTGTCCCCTAAATCCTTTCAAGGATTTTTCTTGCTACATGGACTCCACTTGCGCTTGCCTGTGAGAGTCCTCTTGTTATGCCTGCCCCGTCTCCTATTGCGAACATGTTGGGGAGCTTGGTTTCAAGTTCACTTGTAAGTTCAAGCCTTGCACTGTAAAACTTTACTTCAACGCCGTACAGTAATGTATCATAGTTGGCTGTGCCGGGTGCTATTTTGTCAAGGGCATATATCATTTCAATAATATTGTCAAGGTGCCTCTTTGTTAATACCAGGCTCAGGTCTCCCGGGGTAGCGTTGAGAGTAGGCTTGGTAAAGCTCTGGGACAATCTGTGCTCGTTTGTCCTCACGCCTTTCACCAAATCTCCGAACCTTTGCACCAGCACTCCGCCGCCGAGCATGTTGGAAAGGGATGCAATCCTTTTACCGTAAAGGTATGGCTCGTTAAATGGTTTTGTAAACTTGTTGCTTACAAGCAGGGCAAAATTGGTATTTTCACTTCTTAGCGCAGGGTCGGTATAGCTATGGCCGTTTACGGTTATAATACCGTCCACGTTTTCAGAAACCACATAACCGTAGGGATTCATGCAGAATGTTCTGACAATATCGCCGTATTGCTTGGTTCTGTACAGCAATTTGGCCTCGTAAACAACATCGGTTATGTGTTCAAATATTTGTGCAGGCAATTCTATACGGACACCAATGTCAACCTGGTTGTTGATAAGGTTTAACCCAAGTTTTCTGCACTGGTTTGAGAACCATTCAGCTCCGGACCTCCCGGGTGCGACGACCAGATACGTACACTCTACTTTGTTGCCGTTTTCAAGTTCCAATTCGTACTTGCCGTCAGAAGGCAAAATATTTTTCACTGCTGTATTGCAAAATATGTCAATTTTGGCACTCAGATGCTCGTACAGTTTCTTTAGTATATTATAGTTATTTTCAGTGCCCAGGTGCTTGACATATGCTTTCAGCAGGTGAAGGTCATTTTCGAGGGCCTTTTTTTCGATAAAGCGGGCTTCGTCTGTGTAAGTGGAGTGCCTTTCAAGAGTTGCTCCAAACTTTACGTTGATGCTGTCAACATAGTTTATCAGATTCATTACTTCATCATCAGATATGTATTCATTAAGCCATCCGCCAAATTCAGTGGTAAAGTTGTACTTGCCGTCCGAGAAAGCTCCTGCGCCTCCAAATCCTCTCATAATACTGCAGGTCTTGCAGTTCATGCAGTCTTTTGAATAATCTGTTGAACGCCGGTTCACTGACGGGCATATTCTGTTATAAATATCATTTCCCTGTTCCAGCATTATAATTTTAAGGGAAGGGTTCTTGTCTGTTAGTTCGTATGCTGCAAAGATACCCGATGTACCTGCGCCTATTATTGCAATATCCCATTTATTCCTGCTCATAACAACACTCCCAAGGCGGATTTTTATGCATATTTTGTTAAACAGCATAAAATAAGCCCTGTAAAGGCTTATTTTATCTTTGCACATATATATTATACAATAAGAATTGCAATATTTGTATTAAAGGAAATTTCCTAGTGCTTCAGGGCTTCGCGAAATTTCGCAGCGTCAGTTATAGGCGCCTGGCAGGCAAAATTTTCACATATATATGCTGTTGTTTTTCCTTCAACAGCCTTGTAATTTTCTACAAATGGAATCAATGTTCTAAGTTCCGGTTGTTTTTCCGAGTAAAGCAGGGAAGTGCTGAAGGGGTTGTAATTTTCCCTTAGAACTTTTAGCATGGCGTTAGAATTAATTTTTTCTTCATTTTCAACTAATATTATTTCTCTGGCAGGCGATAGCATGAACATAAATGCACATAGCAAAAATCCATGCGCTCTTGGCGCTCGCAGCATTTCACCGCCAAACACCCTGAACTGCTGCTGGGCAAACTCTTCCAATGCATGACTTCCTGTCAGTCTTGCAAGCCTGAGAAAATTCAATGTGGCAACTGAGTTGCCCGAAGGAGTTGCATCGTCATAAACCTCTTTAGGGCGGATTATGAGCTGCTCACCGTCATGCCCGTACATGAAAAGTCCGCCTTTCTCCCTGTCCCAGAAAAGCCTTATCATGTCATCATTGAGCAGCAATGCCTTTTTTAAGTATTCAGGATTATATGATGTTTCATAAAGCTCTAAAAGTCCCCATACAAGAGACGCATAGTCGTCCACGTATGCAGGAAACGCAGATTCACCCTCCCGGTACCTGGCAAGGAGACGGCCGTCCTGTCTTATAAGCTTCTTAAAGATAAACTCTACTGCTTTTTCCGCAGCATGCGTGTATGTCTCATCGGACAGTATTCTGCCGCCTGTAGCCAATGCTGCAATCATCAGTCCATTCCAGGCGGTTAGAATTTTATCATCTTTGTATGGATGCACTCTTTTTTCCCTGTGAATAAACAGTTTTTCGCGGCATCTTTCAATGAATTCTTTTTCATTTTCCGGTATTGCCGTTTCTATTAAATTGGGAATGTTCTTTCCCTCAAAATTTCCTTTGACAGTTATATTGTAGTATTCACAGAACTTCTTTGCGTCATCTTTTCCAAGCGCGCTTTCTATTTCATCCGGTGTCCATACGTAGAATTTTCCCTCAACACCTTCCGAATCTGCGTCTTCTGCAGAATAGAAACCTCCTTCCGGGGATGTCATATCCCTGAGGACATAGGTAAATATCTGTTTTGCCACTTCCGCATACTTGTTTTTTCCTGTGGCATGGTATGCCTCAAGATATGCAATGGCCAGCAGCGCATTATCGTACAGCATTTTTTCAAAATGGGGTATGAGCCATTGCCTGTCTGTGGAATAGCGGCTGAAACCAAACCCGATATGGTCGTATATTCCGCCGCTGTACATGGCATCCAGTGTCTTTTCAACCATTTCCAGGGCAAATTCTTCTTTTGTCAAATACCAATACCGGAGCAGGAAGTATAGGTTATGGGGAGTGGGGAATTTAGGCGGATTGCCGAATCCTCCATAAACAATGTCAAATGAGTATTTGTATTCGGAGAAGGCTTCGTGTATTATGCTCTTATCGGGAATTTCGCCATATCCTTCGTCTACAGGCTGATTGATAATACTAATAAGTTTGTTGCCTAATTCAATCAGTTCTCCTCTTTTGTTGGTCCAGAATTCAGAAACCCTTTTTAGTATGGTCATGAGCCCCGGCAAACCCATTTTGTCGTTTTTAGGGAAGTACGTACCTGCATAAAAGGGTTTTTTGTCGGGAGACATAATAATGGTCAACGGCCACCCTCCGTGACCTGTGAGGATCTGGCAGACGGACATGTAAATACTGTCAATGTCGGGACGTTCCTCTCTGTCCACCTTTATTGAAACAAAGTTTTCATTAAGAAGCTTTGCTACTTCTTCGTCTTCGAAGGACTCCCTCTCCATGACATGGCACCAGTGACAAGCCGGCTTTTAACAGCATTCACGAGTACCCAATAGATAGGAAGATAGGTTTATCCTCGTCTTTTGCCTTATTAAAAGCCTCTTCCCTCCAGGGAAACCAGTCGACAGGATTGTATTGGTGCTGTAATAAATACGGACTTTTTTCCCTGGATAATCTATTGGGTACTTTCATGTTTGCCATGCAACCACCTCCTTTATTGATTGAAAACTAAGTCTTTAAGTATAATATACCCAAAAAGGCATATTTCAAATACTGCTTATAAGCCGGGGTTGGCTGGTGAGTCAATTAGTTCTGTGGTATAATTGGAACATAAATACCAAAGAAATGGTAAAAACTATACAAATTTATGATAAGAGAACAATAGAATGGTTTAAAAATACGCATACAATTTTAACAAGTGAGGATTACTGGGGATATGAATACTTATTTAAATGTACCTTTATATGAAAAAGTACCTTCTAGTGAGCTTACATTGCGGATGAAACGTTTTTTGAGTGAAATGAACAAAGACCATCCCGAGTGGGAAATGGCTGTGATTTTCAGCAAGGTCAATATGTATTATTTTACCGGTACCATGCAGGATGGCATATTGCTTATTCAACGGGATGATGAACCGGTATTATGGGTTAGAAGAAGTTTTGAACGGGCATGCGCTGAGTCAATGTTTCCTGCAATTAAACCTATGAACAGCTACCGTGATGCAGTAGAAAGTATAAAAGATTTTCCCGGTACTGTTCACGTAGAGACTGAAACAGTTCCTGTCGCCATGCTTCAGCGGTTTCAGAAATATTTCCCCTTTAAGGGAATAAAGTCCCTGGATAGACAGATTTCCAGGGTAAGAGCCTTGAAAAGCAAATATGAACTTTCAATAATGGAAAAAGCCGGCAAATTGCATGCCAGGTTACTGGAGGAACTGGTTCCAGGTCTGCTTCGTGAAGGCATGAGTGAAGCGGAATTTGCCGGGGAACTGTACTCTGTAATGATGAAAGAAGGACATCATGGAGTATCACGTTTTGCCATGTTTGATACGGATATTGGTCTCGGACAGGTTGCTTTTGGAGAAAGTTCCATATACCCGTCCTTTTTTAACGGTCCCGGTGGAAATTATGGCATGTGCCCTGCAGTACCTGCCATTGGCAGCCGTGAACGCAGGTTAAGGAAAGGGGACTTAGTTTTTGTTGATTTGGGATTCGGTGTAAACGGCTACCACACTGACAAGACGGTGACGTACGTATTTGGCGGTTCACTGCCTGAAGATACTGTAAAAATCCATAAAAAATGTGTGGAACTGCAGGAAAGGATTGCAGAGGGGCTAAAGCCGGGAACAATTCCGGAAAATTTGTATAACTCAATAATGGATGGCCTGGATGGTAGCTTTTTGAAAAACTTTATGGGTTTTGGAAACCGGCAGGTCAAATTTTTGGGCCATGGAATCGGCCTGCATATAGATGAATGGCCTGTTATTGCAAGAGGTTTTACAGAACCGCTTGAGGAAGGATATGCTATTGCAGTTGAGCCGAAAAAAGGAATTGAGAATATCGGAATGGTCGGCATAGAAAACACATTTGTTATAACCCGTGAAGGCGGACGGTGTATTACCGGCAACAATCCCGGGTTAATTAAAGTGTAAAAAACACGAAACCAGGAGAATAATTCAGATATTGGCGTTTACCAACAGTTATTTTAGCTGTTATTTGATAAAGAAAATTTGTAAAATTCGGATTATTGAATTGACAACTGCAAAAACCCATGTGAAAAACATTTTAAGAAAAATTCGGCAAATTCAAGATAAAGAGAATTTACTTATAAATTATTTTAAAGATGATTATCCTGAAGAGAATGAGAAAAAATTAAATAAGTTTATTCACTAACATAGAAGGAAATTGGTTTACACAAAAATATTTATACTGCCGAATTAATTTAGTTTTAAGGATTTACCAAAGAAGACTTGTTCTGAAAATACTACAAAAAGTTGACACTATCGAATAATAGTATAACTCTTGTCTAGCCATTCTTTGTTTGGTAAGATTTTAAAAACAAAACCAGCGAGTAATCCTATGATTACTCGCTGGAAAATATGGTGATATTTTATTCTACCAGAGGTTCCGTACCAACTCTTAACATAGAGCCAGTTTTATGAAGACTAATACTATGAGGATTTTCATGTAGACTAAAACTATGGCTCTTGCGGTAATTTCCCGACCGGAGGCAGATATTCTGCCGCCCATGACCTTAACTGGTCGATTTCAGCTTCAGTCCATGTTCCCATCTTTAAGGCCACAGCAGAAGTATAGCCTGAACCAGTTGCTCCAAGGAAGAAGTTAGTGAAATTTCCGTTATTTGCCATTACCGTGTGTGTACGACTGGTCTGTAAAACTCCGGAAGAATCTCTCCAGTTGAGTTCCAGGAAAGATTTATCTTCATAAAAACGGGCAACAAACAGTATTGTCATATCTTCACTCATCTCTATCGGAGTTCGGCCATACTTGTGGCCATGAAATTCAAATCCGGTGAGCATTCCCCAGTAGGATTTATTTGACTCACCAGGAAGTCTGACGATTGAAGGCCCACCTTCAGGCTCAAAGGTATCAATTGCCGACTGTGTGTTTGGAAATGGTTCCCCATGTGCACGGTGTAGCACTGCTACATCAAAAGGCTGTCTGTATCCATAAAAAGTTTTGAAGAAAGTTGATTGATCTCTTGGATTGCCGGTTATCGAAAGCAACGCATTCATATTGAACCTGGCATCTAGATGTTCCAAATATGCCTCTGCATTCATGCTGTCAAAGAAGCATGCAGGGCGGCCATTGAACCTGGCTGAGGATTCGATAAACAACGGTCCAGGCAAATTTGCTAAATTCTTTGACGGTGCAAAAACAGCTATCCATCCGCCTTGATCAGTAATTAAATCGTATCCTGGCAATTTCCCGCTGTTGGGAACCCTAATAATTCTATTTTCTACTGGTTCCCCATATTTTCCTTCCGATTTTCCAATTACTATTTCGGGATTTGCCATATCATAGGCATAATCTGCTGCAATTACATCTGAAATAAGAATGTGTTTTTTCATCTGCTCATCTCCTTTATTATTTTATTTTTATAAATTGTACTTTATTAAATTAATTAATTAATTCTTATCAAATAAAGAAGGAGTAATTTCGTGCTTTCCATGTACAACTTTTTTACGTTCTCCCTTTAACCGGCCGTATATTTTTATCCCTTTTTTTCAAGAAGCCGCACGGGGCCAAACAGACCTGATACACGCTGGCCGGGATAAACATAATTGGTCGGACTGACAGAATATAGATACGGAGCAAGGGTGTTAAAGACCGTAACCTTTATTTCATTGTCTCCTTCCGTTAACAAGCCTGTTACATCAACGATGTAAGGTGACCATATGCATGTTCCGGCATGTTTTCTGTTCACATAAATTTCAGCGGTTCCCCGGACACGTCCTAAATCAAGATATACCTGCCCTTCTGGAATCTGACTAAGTGTAAGATTCTGACGGTAGAGGATGCCGCCTGAATACGATCCGAGACCCTGATCTTCCCAATTACCCGTTTTTATTCTGCCACGGCCGGTTTGATAAACAACTGGTCCTTTAAAGACTGCTCCTTTGTTCAATCCTTTATCAGGAATGACGCGAAGTACGGCACAACGTCCTGGAAGCTCCGGCCAGGGTAATTCAGCCTGACCATCTTCAATAGCTACTTTTTCTCCATTGACCCACAATTCGGCTTTTCCGCATATGTGCGCTTTCATTAAATATGCTCCCGGAGGCAGGATCCACCTGAACCATTCAGCCTTGCAGGCTCCCATAAAGGCATCCGTTGTGAATTCTGCCACTACATTTTCAGCAGGTGTATCTTCAAGCCATTCAGCTCCCAGCAAAGGATGAGGCCGGCGCCACAAGTAATTGTTTGAGGGTTCCACGTTAAACAGGATGCCGCCCCAGTTACTCTGAAGCTTGACAGGCTGTACATTACCGTCTGGCAAATAAACTTTCCATTTCTCATTGCTTACAAATGATAATTTGTTGTCTCCTTCGCCCCATATGAGTCCATCCACCAATACACCGCTTTGCGATGCCTGTACAGAAGCTTCAATTACAATGATATTTCTTCCTTGTTTCAGATTGTTCACTGTGTAGGGTTGGATTCGTCCGGTGCTGTTATATGGGTCATATCCTCCCTGCCGGCCTATTTCTTCATCATTGACAATTACTCTGCAAGGCATCCCGGCAGCTACCTGGATTACAGCTTTAACAGGATTAAATGGTATAACTACATTACCGACAAAGCATATCACATCATCTTTTTTAGCCTTTTCCGGAACAGCGAGCCATTCGGGGCGAATAAAGCGCTCAGGCTTATTAACAAAAGCCCAGTACCCTCTCAAAACAGAATCCTGTTCAGAAGTAAGCCGGATTTCCAATAAATTAAGGCCTTTCTTAAGCCTGGCAGGTGCCATGGAAAGGTAACCCTGCTTTCCAACATCCAAGGGAATCCCGTTAAGCCATGCTTTTTTTGCTGCTCTTGCACCCAGTGCAAAGCAGATATCCTGTTCAGATTCCGACCATATGCCTGTACGTATCTGAATACTTTGTCCTTGCTTGACGTTACCGAAATGGAAGAACTCTTCAGGTACATGCCCTTTTGTGCCAAGTGTCTCAGCATGGATAGAGTCACGAGGTATTCCACGGGTTAAAGAATACACCAACGGTTTCCACTCAGATGAGGCAATGCCCGGCGACTCCTGATGAACCATTCCTGTTGGCATGGGAAGTTCATTTTCAGGTTTTGGACCTGTCCAATGGGCAAAAATACCAAATGTTGCCTGAACCTTTTCCCAACCATTGTCATCCATGACTTTATACCATTGTTGAACAATTCCATCTCCGTCATTTTCTTCAAACCGGTGCTCAAAGAACCATGTGGATACAGGAGGAGCTCCCTGGTAAGCAGGTTTATCAAAATCACCAAAAAGGTTGTCAATTGTTTGTATAATTTCGCTTTCCCATTCCGGTTCCAGTTGCTTGTACACGCTAAATGAGTTGACGGCTCTGTAAGGTTCAGAAGTCAAGGTGCCGGCATTTGTTGTTTCATGCTGCCGGCAGTCTGTTTGCCACCTGAATACAAGCACAGCTATTGCTCCGTTGTTGAAGGGAACATTAACCTCAATCCCGTCCCCTGTATTTCTTATCTCCGGAAGTTTCTTTGAACCTGTTAATGGATCCCACAAACATATATCCGTACAATTGCCTTTGATCTTCACACTCATGTTACGGGAATACCGTTCTGCATCGAAGTCATAATTCGGATTTCGCCAGTCGGGGTTTTTTTGGTGGGTGGCGCAAGGATAAACAGCAGGAATGAATAAAACGTCATGTTCTCCGACAACACGGTGCAACACAGGGACAGGAGCCTCAACGTACCGGGGTACATTGGCAAGGCAATCCGGCACATCATCGGGCGAAGGAACAAGTTTTGCCTTTCCTTCTTTAAACAAATCAGCCAATCTTATAGAATATTTATCATCATCCTTTATGGGTTGAGGATAAACTCCGACTGCTATTAAAAGGCCTCCGCTTTCCACGAATTGGCAAAGTACCCTGGCGGTTTCTTCTTTCACCACACTGCAGCCCGGCAGGATAATAACCTTGTATGACTCTTTCCGTATATATATGCTGCCGTCAATAATTTTCGATTCTGCGAGGGCTTCATCACTTAGAACATCAAAGTCTCTTTTATCTTTATACAAAACACCCGTTTTAATATCGGTCCAGAAGGTTTGGCCACAGAGGTCAATATATGTGTCGTTTGCCAGTTTTGCCTCATCATTTTTACCGTTCAATGTCAAACCGGACTGAATGGTAGTTGTCGGGTACATGATGCCAATGTCACATACATGCCTTCCACAGGCTATGAGGTAACATAAGCGGCTGACCGCTTTTGAAAATATGCTGTAATGCTGCCAATATGGCTGTCTCCAGCATGTTGACAGGGGAGCCCATTCCCACCATCCCCCACGTGTGCTGTAATATACGGCGTGAGGACAGTATAAGTTTCCCCCTCCAATAAGCCAGGGCATAAGCCAGTCGAATGTCTCCTCGAGCGTACCACCCCATCCGGTGCTGTGAAAAGCTTCAATCCACACTCGCGGCCTGTCGTTTAAATGAGCAATAGAACTGTGAATCTTTACTTCACCGAAATGGTCGCTTCCCGGTGCTCCAAACCATCTGTGGGTACGAAGATAATCTGCATATATCCGGACCGTTCCAATGGGCTCGCCGGCCCTTGCAGGCGATTGCTGGTCAAAACCGCAAATAAGGTTATTGGATTTGTGCCAGTCAAAAAATGGCTTGAAGAATGCTTCTTCTGACAACTCTGCCCGCAGACTGTAATAATCTATCCGTACGGTTTTGGCTGAGGCGTCCGAATATCCAATTTCCCACAGGAAAGGTAAATATGGGAGAATATCATATCCTTTGCGTTTTAAGAACTCTTCACGGAAGTTCTTGCTCCATGACGGCAAATGAGGTAATTCGTCCTGGAAAGAACCAACAATTACGTTTCCCAGCCAATGCCCCAGGCGGCGTTTTATTTCGCCGTGAATACGGTCAAGCAAACATTTGCATGCTGCCGGGGAGAAGTAATCAAATCCCCGGTTAACAGTATATATGAGCCTTAAACGGTAACGTCCCGGTAAAGAACAGCATACTTTTCTTTCTTTAATTTCAACAGGGATAAATGAACCGGTTACATTCCCTTGCATATCGATTGGTACAGCAGCAGCGTATAGCGGTTCTCCCCCATCGGGACATTCAATTTCAAGGCTGCCATTGCCTTCTGTCGTTATAGATTCCAATGATTGTCCTGTATATTCCGGTTCATCCCGGACTATATCTGCCTGGAAATTTGTGCCTGAAAAACCTATCTGATCATAAAACCAGATTTTTATGCCAAGTTCACTTGCATCACGGCAAACACTGTCTAACAAATGCCACCACTCTTCGGAATGGAATGGCGGGTTGTCGGGATCAGCCCCAAAAATAGGGCCTGTAGGTGCAAGGTTTACAATCATAAGGTTATATAATCCACCTTCAGCAAACCTTTCCATTTGCCATCTCAACCGTTCATGTTTCACTTCTTCTCCGCTCCACCACCAAACTCCAACCGGAGAATATTGCCGAGGAGGCTCCTTAAAATGTTTCATTGTTTCATTCATTAATTAATCCACGCCCCCTGATCTTACAATTTCCACGTCAACTTTCAGTGCCTTGCCTAGTTTCTGAATTACAGAACCTACATGTCCAACACAAAGGGATGCATGATGGGGAGGACCTGCTTTTGTCCAGTCTTCTATAAACTTGGAAACATTCTTGCCAAAATACCCTCTTGTGAGAGTATTGCCTATTTCAGGCACATTTCCTTCCACTGATTGTCCTTCTGCAACTACAAACTTAAACTTGTTATTAGCGTCAGTCGCCAGTGAAACCATGGTTATATCGCCGTGCCTTATGCTGTATTCCACAGAAATGCCATAACCTTTTTTTCCATGATAGAGGCCCAACCCCCTGATTACAGGACGTGCATTGCTTATCCTGATGTCATGGGGACCATCATGCCCAATAAATACCAAATCCTTATCGAAATCAACAATACAAAGTTCACAAAATGAGCCTCCTGCTCCTATTGCGCTTGTTGTTTTCATTGCCAGGCAGGTCTTTAGATCGGCCTCACCTGCAAGTGATATCCCTTTTCTTGTCAAAAGCGTGTTTCCTATAATCAGGTTGGAAGCGACCCTTTCATATGTATTGGCAAGACCTTCATAATAATATGCCAGACCTGAGAGGTTATGGCTACTGACCAGTTTGTCAAGGCCTACCGCACATTTTGCTGCCCATACTATATCCTCCTGGACAATGTCCTTCGTAGTAGGATCATAGGACGCATCAACAAAGTCAAATATTTCTTCCATTTCCCTTATTTTATCGTCTACTTCCTCATCAGTGGTGTTATTCACGTAATCTACAAGCTCACACATTTCAAGCATTTTAATATACACACCGAATGCGCCGGTGAAAGCGGTTGGGTCTGAGTTCATATCCAGCATGCCATCATAGGAATGACCCAAATAACCTATTACGCAGCCTTTATATGTCCTCAGTATTTTTGCAACACTACACCATTCAGAAATAGTTTTTCTTATTCTCGAGTCATTTTCAAATCCTCCGAATAATACATCTGCAGGTTCCTTGCCTGTTCTCAGCAAGGCACTGTATGCTTCCGGCAGCTGGCACGGAGAACCGTCTTTTATTACATGTGCGATTTCTATTGTTTTGCTGTCAAAATCAAACTTTTTGGAGAGGGCTACTAGCACGACCGGTACATTTAGATTGACTATTCCAGGTACCCACCTTCCAGATGCAACATATGTGTGCAGATAAACAAAAAGTAGGTCAATATCGTTCTTTTTAAATATCATGCCTGCTTTGTAGGATGCTTCAACCGTATCTACCATACCGGTTACGACCACATCCACATTGTTATCGGAAACCATCTTCTCAAACTTTTTTGCGCCATCCATTATGGCTTCTTTAGCTCCTGGAAACTGTGGCCAGTATTCCTTATGGCCGCATATCATAATACCGACCCTTGCTTTTTTGGAATTGCATGTAATACTCAATTAAATGCCCCCTCCTTTTTAAAGTCTCATAAAAATTTTAGTCCAAGCAAAACTTTTTTCCTATTCCGATTTTTTTACTTCCTAGTGTTATATTTACTTCATTTATACATATCTCTGTATTCATGCGGTGTAAGTCTGGTATAGCTTTTAAAAAAATGGATAAAGTATCTTGGAGAACTAAATCTAACCGATTTTATTTGGTCTTATCGTTTTTATTTTCCTTGACTAATCATGATTAGTTATTATTTTAGCTATGTTTTATAATAGTGAACTACATCGTCATTTCAATAACGATGCAGTTTACTTATATGGCTACATATGTAATGCCAATATCCTTTATAAGATAATATTTTAAGCACCCAAGATAAGGAAGATATAAAAAATGTTAAGGTTTCAATCCTTCTAAATAAATGGTATAATATAATCACATTTTGATAGAATCTGTTGAAACAGATACAGGAAACAAAAATAAGTCTGGTATGAACAGCAAATGATATGCAAAAAGTGTATTACCCGTGAAAAGATCGGCACTGATGATACTACACAGGCTTCAATGAAAATATCTTACAAAAATGGGAGGAATAAACAAATGAAAAATGTTGAAGAATCTTGGCGAAGACCGGTAATCCGCCGTTTGATACTATCTTTTCTTGGAATATTGCTGCCGATCTATGTACTGAGTGTTGTGATTTATCGCTGGGGAATAAACACTTTACAAGAGCAGATTTCCAAATACGTGATATCACAGACTTCTTATTATCTAAAAGACTTGGAAACCGAAGTAAAAAAAATCAAAGAACTACAAATTGATTGCCTGAATGACAAGGATCTGAATAAGCTGGCTGCTATTCCGGAAACCTTTAACATTATCTCCATGACTGAAAGCATTTTGCGCTTGCAGCAACGCATCAACGCAATAAAAAGCAGCAGTGTCTATGTGGATGAAGCATACATTCTGATTCCTTCTATCCAAAAGATATTTCAGGCGGATACATATGACAGCCTTGATATGGACCTGTTTAATAGACTGAAAAACATACCCAATTCCAATGATGCACAGATCATCAATGTGAACGGCAGTATGTATCTGAGCCAGATATATCCACGCTATCGCAGTAATCCCGATAAGGATCCTGTATTCATTATTGCCGTTAAATTGTCAAACAAAAAGATAAGAGATGCTCTGTATACGATGCTCAACAATCCCGGAGAACATATTGATTTAATATGTATTTCAGGTGATATCGTAATATCCACAGGCGTTGACGGCCCTTTAGATAAAAAGCAAAGCACTTTGCTTGCTGATTCAAACTTGCCGGCCATCAAGACAGAAACTTTGATTTTAAACCATAAGCCATATTTGGTTGTACATGCCAGCTCAAGTTTTCTCAATGCCATATTGTGCAAATATATTCCTAAAAATGCAATATTTCAGCCATTGCAAAAATATCAGGCATGGTTCATCCTTTTTGCAATCGTAGGTGTTTTGATTGTATTTATTTATGCTTTTTATTTGCACAGGTTTATACACAGGCCGTTGAACAATCTGGCTCAGGCGCTGAAAAAAGTCGAAAACGGTAAATTCGATATTGCTATAGAGCACAAACAGGATGATGAATTCCGCTATATATACCACCGCTTCAACAGCATGGTAGAAAATGTAAGAAATCTTATTGAGCAGGTTTACAAGCAGAAGATCCTTGCTCAGAAAGCGGAATTAATGTGGCTTCAATCCCAGATCAACCCCCATTTTTTGTATAACAACTTTTTCATTTTAAGCGGAAAAATAAAAATGGAAGATTATGAGACAGCAGCGGAGTTTTCCAAGCTGCTGGGGAAATTTTTTCAGTATATTACACGGAATAGCTCAAGCAACGTACCCTTGAGCAGGGAAGTGGAACATGCCAGGGTATATGCAAATATACTGAGCATGAGCTATTCGCACAGAATGCAGGTGTATTTTGAAGAGTTGCCGGAAAAATTCAACCATGTTATTGTTCCGCGGCTGATTCTCCAACCTCTCATTGAAAACGCAATAGAACATGGTTTGAAAGATAAGAGAGAGGAAGGGATACTGAAGATCACTTTCCATGAAAAGTATGGGGTATTGGAGATTCATGTTGAGGACAACGGAAACGATATTTCCGACCAGGAAATACAGGGACTGCATGAACTGCTAAATTCTGAAGATATTGAAACTGAAACAACTGCCCTGGTCAATATTCACAAGCGGCTTAAGCTCAGCCTGGGCGGTGAAAGTGGATTAAAATTTTCGAGAAGCCCCTTGGGAGGCTTAAAGGTCGTGCTTTCAATACAAACGAGGGAAGGTGGCCATGATGTATAGTTTATTGATAGTTGATGATATGCCGGATATTGTAGACTGGCTTTGCAGCCTGTTCTGGGAAGACACAAGCCTTGACCTGCAGGTATACAAGGCATACTCGGGAGAAGAAGCCCTTGATTATTTAAACAGCAGAAAAATAGATATCGTTTTGAGTGATATCAGGATGCCGGGGATCAACGGTTTACAGCTGCTGGAAAACATTAAAAGGAACTGGCCGGTTTGCAAAGTCATTTTTTTAACGGCATATAATGAGTTTGATTATATATATACTGCCAACCGGTATGGAGATGTTAGCTATATCCTTAAAACAGAAGAAGATGAAGTGATCATAAAAGCAGTGGAAAAGGCTGTAAGTGATATTGAAAGGCAGATTAAAGACGTAGAACTCCTTGCCAAAGCAAGGGAGCATATGAATGCAGCCTTGCCGATTTTGCAGAAAGAATTCATGACCGATATCCTGCAGGGAACGGCTAGTAAAGAGGAAATAAACCGAAATCGCTTTACCGAGCTGAAAATTGCCCTGGATTGCGAAGCCGACTCTCTGGTTTTATTGGGATACATACATGGGACCGAAAAATTGCCGACCATGGAGTGGATTCAGTACTCCAATGCGCTAAATCAAATTATAAATGAATTAATCCCGGATTATTTTCTATCGTATCCGATATCCGTTGAAAAATCCCTTCAGGCATGGATTTTCCAGTTAAAGCATGCAGAAGGGGATGAAGCGGTTCGTAACAACAGGGTGGAATGGGCAAATGCCTGCAAGATCCTGAAAGGGATGCTGGAACTTGCGCAAAAATCATGCCGGGAATCACTGGATGTAACTGTATCTTTTGTGTTGGACACTGAACCTGTATCACTCAATGAAATACACCAAAGATATAATTTGGTAAAGGACATTTTAAATGACGGCATGATCCTGGGGACGGAAATCATATTAACTGATAAAAGTTATGAAATTATTTCGTCCGGGGCGACAGTTCTGGAAAATAACGATGTTTATGTCGCACCGCTGGCGGCACAGAAACTGGAGTTTTTAAAAACATATCTTGAGCGTGGACAGAGGGGACCATTTTTTTCATTGCTTGAATCCATGACAGAATGCCTGAAAGAAGTAAAAAGCATGCATTCCTATCCGGCAATGGAAGTTTACTATTCCATTGCGAATGTATTCCTGTCCTATATAAACCGTCTTAAACTCTCAGAAAAGCTGGCTTTTAAAACCGGACTCTACAAATTGATGAGGGTGGACCAGCATGAAACCTGGAAAGATGCCGTGCAATACCTCCTGGAATTAGGGGAGCACCTTTTTGATATCCGTCAAAATGAAAACACCCTGAGAACTGAATATGTGATTGAAAACATAAAGAAATATATTGAGGATAACCTGGGTGAAGATTTATCTTTGGATGCTCTGGCAGAGAAGGCATATTTCAATCCAAGCTATCTTTCCCGGTTATTCAAGCAGGTCACCGGGATCAAGCTTTCCGATTATATCATTGAAATGAAAATCAAAAAGTCAAAGGAATTCCTTGAGAACGAGGATATAAAAATCCAGGATATCGCTGATGCAGTCGGATTTAGTTCTCCAAGATACTTTACCCATTTTTTCAAAAGCTATACCGGGCTTACACCGCATGAATACAGAAGTATGTATAAAAGAAGTAAATAGAACACCAGGAAGTAAAAAAATCGGAATAGGAAAAGAGTTTTGCCTGGACTATAATTTTCAACAAGAGACATCAAAAAAAGGAGGAAAACTATGAAAAAGTCACTTGCAATGAAAGTAATTTCTCTTTTGATTGCATTATCAATGCTTTTCTCTCTGACAGCCTGTGGATCAAAGGACACAAAAGAAGAGACTACGAGCACTTCGACAAGTAGTGTACCGGGTGAGAATACATCCGACACAGAAGAAATTGTCGATCCTCTGGGGAAGTATGACCCGGTTATAGAATTGACGGCATGGAGGTCTCAAGACGCTAGCATGGAATTTTTCGATGGAGACACGATTGACAATAATATTTGGACAAGAGGCTGGGAAAATGAGTTGGGTATAAAAATAAAATACGTTTGGGTGGTACCGGACACTCAATTTGAACAAAAATTAAATGTAGCTATTTCTTCCGGTGACTTACCCGATTTGATGGTAGTCCCCAGCAAACAGTTAAAAGACCTGGCGGAAAATGACCAGTTGCATGATTTAACAGAAGTTTATGAGAAATATGCTTCACCAATGGTAAAAGATATTTCAAATCAGGATCCGGTAAGCTTTAACACAGCGAAAATAGGTGGCAGGCTGATGGCGATACCTTGCATGGACTCATCACATGGACAAATTCCTATACTTTGGTACAGGGCGGACTGGGCAAAGAAGTTAGGCTTAAACGAGCCGAAAACTATGCAGGACATCATTGCCATGGCTGAAGCTTTTACCAAAAACGATCCGGATGGGAATAATAAAAATGATACTTATGGCATTGCCATGTCTAAAAACTTTCTCATTCCAACGGAGGCTGTAGGAGGGTTAAAAGGTTTCTTTAATGGTTTTCATGCATATCCGAAGGCTTGGATAAAGGATTCTTCAGGAAATTTAGCATATGGAAGTATACAACCTGAGGTTAAGGATGCACTTTTGCAGCTGCAGAAGCTTTATAAGGATGGAATTATTGATAAAGAGTTCGGTGTAAAGGATACCGCCAAAGTAGTAGAAGATGTGGTATCAGATAAGGTGGGAATCCTGTTTGGTTTTATGTTTAATCCATTGTATCCTTTGTTGGATAACATAAATCAAAATCTTGATGCAGAATGGATTCCAGTTCCTATACCTTCTGTTGATGATAGGTTGGCTGTACCTATGACGTCTGTACCGGTTGTTAACTATTGTGCGGTCAACAAGGACTGTAAGTATCCGGAGGCGCTTATAAAACTCACCAACTTTTATGTAGATAAGATTGATCCTAACAGCCCTAATTATGACATCAATTATGTTACTGTAGAAGGTGAATCAATAATCCTAAATTATTCTTTTATTAACTTTAATGCTCCAAATAAAAATCTACAAATGCATTTGAATATCAAGGAAGCTTTGAAAACAGGGGATGAGTCAGTGCTCATAACTCCGGAAGAAAAAACAAACTATGGTAGAATTCTCCGGTATCAGCAGGGTGAGAGACCCCAGTGGCCGGCAGCGGCAATCTTTGGATTAGAAACTTCGGCTTTTGAGATCATCCATAAATATATACAAAACAATAATTTGATTTATGATGCTTTTTACGGAGCACCTACCGATACAATGTCAGAAAAAATGGCTACATTGAACCAAAGAGAGGAAGAAGTATTTACCAGGATTGTCCTTGGAGATCCGATCGATGAATTTGATAAATTTGTATCTGACTGGAAGAAACTTGGCGGTGACCAGATCACCAAGGAAGTAAACGAAAGATTTGCAGAATGATCAGACAAAGATAAAAACAAGAATTAAAGGTTATCGAGAGGGTGCAATCAAATGCACCTCTTCTCATATTTTAATAGTGGAGAGTGAGGTTTTTTTGTGAAAAGAAAATCACTACAACAATTGCCTTTGCATTTAATGTTACTGCCTGGTGTTATTTTTACGCTGATTTTCAGTTACATTCCAATGCTGGGTATTGTAATAGCATTTCAAAAATTTGTTCCGGCTAGAGGAATATTTAAATCAAAATGGGTGGGACTGGAGAATTTTATATATCTTCTGGATATGCCAAATACCTTTCAGGTTTTGTGGAATACAGTGTATATCGCAATAATGAAAATCATTGCGGGCCTCATTGTTCCTATTATTATTTCTCTTCTTTTGAATGAGGTGGGGAATAAGATCTTTAAAAGAACAGTTCAGACGGTGGTATTTTTGCCGTACTTTCTTTCGTGGGTTATCCTTGGCGGTATATTAATCGATGTATTGTCACCTTCTGATGGAATTGTCAATAAATTTTTGGGTATTTTAGGAATAGAACCCATCTTCTTTTTAGGAGATGATAAAGTATTTCCATATACGATGGTAATTAGCGATGTATGGAAAAATTTTGGATACAGCACTGTAGTATACCTTGCAGCACTTACGAATATAGATCCTGGGCTGTATGAAGCTGCTATCATTGACGGAGCGGGCCATTGGAAGAGGACCATACATATTACTTTGCCGGGCATTGTTCCAATCATTACGCTCATGGCGGTTTTAAGTCTTGGAAATGTTTTAAACGCTGGCTTTGAACAGATATTTACTCTATACAGTCCCCTGGTATACAGAACGGGAGATATTATTGACACCTTTGTGTACAGAATCGGAATGGTGAATGCACAATATGGCGTAGCTACAGCGGTTGGGCTTTTCAAATCGGTGGTGTCCTTTATGTTTATTATGCTGTCCAACAAGCTTGCTTACAAATATGCTGGTTACCGCGTACTATAAAAAGGGGGATTTACATGGTTATTCGAGAGACAACCGGGCGAAAAGTATTTCTAGTTTTTAACTACCTGTTTCTTGGTCTTGTGGCATTTCTATGCATAGCACCAATGATCAATGTCCTGGCCATATCACTGAGTAGTAAATCTGCAGCAGCTGGGGGCCTTGTGAAGTTCTGGCCGGTTGATTTTACGGTGGATTCCTATAAATATGCGCTAGGTAAAAATGAATTTATCACAGCATTTTTTGTTTCGATTAAACGTGTCATTCTTGGTTATTTTATTAATATCATTCTGGCTGTTTTAACAGCTTTTCCACTTTCAAGGAGAAGTACAGTATTTAAGTGGAGAAACGCCTATTCTGTATTCTTTGTTTTTTCCATTATTTTTAGTGGAGGTATCATACCCACTTATATGCTGATCAAATATCTTGGCCTTCTGGATACCATCTGGGCATTGGTACTTCCCAGTGCGGTCAGTGTATTAAATGTGATCCTGCTAATGAATTTCTTCCGGGAACTGCCGAATGAGATTGAAGAAGCGGCGTTTATTGATGGAGCAGATTATTGGAAAGTCTTGTACTCTATTTACATTCCACTGTCAAAGCCGGCTTTAGCCACAGTTTCATTGTTTATTTTAATTGGACACTGGAATTCATGGTTTGATGGTATCCTATATATGAATAAAATGGAGAACTATCCTTTGCAGAGCTACCTTCAAACTGTTATCGTCACTACTGTAAACCTGACCATGTCTCTGGAAGAGATGGAAAAGATCCAGAAGGTGTCTGATAGAACATTTAAAGCGGCACAGGTCTTTTTAACCGCTTTACCTATTCTGATGGTATATCCGTTTCTGCAGAAGTACTTTATGAAAGGTTTAGTGCTGGGAAGCGTGAAGGGATAGGATGCAAACCATTATATAAGAGGGAGGAGAGTAAGATCATGCAAACCATGGAAAAGTTCGGTCTCAGGGTAGATGGTTTACTGTGTAACGGTCTTGTAAATCCCATTGGGACGTCCTGCTGCTACCCTTTTTTCCGGTGGAAGCTGACCGGAGAGGAGAGGAACGTACGGCAGACAAAATTCCATCTGCAGGTTGCAACGAAAGAAACTTTTAAAGGACATTCTATTGTTTACGACCTCTTGGAAGACTCTTCCCAACAGCAGGCAGAATGGAAGTCCGTCCTGGAGGAGAAAACGAGGTACTACTGGCGGGTGAGATGCTGTGTTTACTGTGAGGCTGCAGAAGAGGCATGGACTGACTGGAGCGAAACGGCATCCTTTGAAACAGCTCTCTTAAATTCTTTGTACTGGAAAGGGAAGTGGATTGAAGCCGATGAAGATTTCTATAAAGACGCAGATGCAGTATGCAGGCAATTTTGGCTGCCGGTAAAGGACCTTTATAAAGATCCGGAGCACATGACGGAAGACATGGAGGGCTATCCGGACGAAGACCAGGGGCTTCGGAGGATTCCATATTTAAAAAAAGAATTTCAGGTACAGGGCGAAATAGAGAAAGCCCGTGTTTATATTACTGCAAGAGGCCTTTATGAACTGAACCTCAATGGGAAAAAAGTCGGCCAATGTGCACTGGCACCGGATTTTACGGCTTATGACAAGTGTATATATTACCAGACCTATGATCTGACCGGATTCATAAGGCAGGGAATAAACTGCTTTGATATTTTGCTGGGTGATGGATGGTACGTCGGTCATGCCCAGGGAATTCCCGGGCGCAACCATTTATACGGAAAAAGACCCTCGCTGATCATGCAGGCGGAAATATGGTATAAAGACGGAAGAAAACAGGAAACCGTCAGTGATGAAAGCTTTAAAGCGTATACAGGGCCATTGCTGTACGCGGACATGTTTGTGGGAGAATACTTGGATTTACAGCAGGAAGCGAAATGCTACGGTACAGTTGCAAGGGAATACAGCAAGGATGTGCTGATGCCACAGAAAGGTGAGTGCATTGAGGAGGTAGAAGTGCTTCCTGCGATTGAGCTTCATGAACTGAAAGACGGAAGTTACGTGGCAGATTTTGGACAGGTGCATGCGGGAAAGGTAAGGATCCGGTTTGAGAATGAAGAAGGAAGATTAATAAAAATAGAATGCAGTGAAATTTTAAACCCGGACGGAAGCGGTGATATTTTAAATCCGGTTACGCGGTGTCCGTATCATGTTCAGACCGACTATGTAAAGCTTGGGAAGGAAGGTACATACCTGTATGAACCGAAGTTTTCTTTCCAGGGATACCGTTATATTAAAATCAGCGGAATGAAGAATAAACCCAGACTATGCAATTTGTCCTCGGTGGTGTTGCAAACTGCATTAAAAGATACATGCAGTTTCAGGAGCAGCAATCCTGATCTAAACCGGTTGGTCAGTAATACATACTGGAGCCAGCGCGGGAACATGATTTCTATTCCGACGGATTGTCCCCAAAGGGAAAGGGGAGGCTTTACAGGAGACGCACAGATTTATTGCACCACTGCCGCCTGGTTCCAGGACGTCTCGGGATTTTTCCTCAGATGGCTTGAGCAATGCCGCCTCGAGCAACTCAAAAGGGGCCAGGTTCCTATTGTGGTTCCTTATACCGTTGCCTATTCGGAGCTTGAACCCAATCCGGGCTGGACGTCGGCAGGCTGGGGAGATGCCATTATTTTCATACCGTGCGACATGTACAATGCCTATGGAGATATCCGTTTCCTGGAGGAGAATTTTGAGGCCATGGAAAAATGGATGGATTATGTATCTGTCTGTGCGGCGGAAACCATGCCCGAACAGTACTATAGGAAATTTGGCTCAGGGAAATACCAGAAATACCTTTGGAACACGGGTTTTCACTGGGGTGACTGGCTTATGCCCGGCATTGACAAAGAAGAAGGTATAAAATTGAGCAAGGAGATTACAGCTTCCCTGTATTATTTTAGGGAAGCATGCGTAATGACAGAGGTGGCCAAAACTCTCGGAAAGGAAGACAGGGCACGCTACTACGCGGAATTGAAAGAAAATATAAAAAATGCCTTTCACATGTTTTATATCACCAAAGAAAAGCGCCTAACTACCGAGCTGCAGGGTTTGTATGTCATGGCGATCGCTTTTGGGATGGTGGAAGGGGAAGAAAAAGCAACTTTTGCAAATAGACTGAACGAACTGGTAGAAGCCAACCAATACCACCTGGCAACCGGATTTCTCTCCACGCCGTTTCTACTGGATGTATTGTGGGATACCGGGTACCGGGAGACCGCGTATAAAGTACTCTATCAGGAAAGCTGCCCGTCCTGGCTTTATGAAGTGAAAAAGGGAGCTACCACCATATGGGAAGAATGGGACGGCATTGATGAAAAAGGCAATGTCAAAGGGTCAAGTTTCAACCATTATGCTTTTGGGTGCGTATGTGACTTTATATTCCGAAGAATAGCTGGAGTTGAAAGGTTAGAACCGGGATTCAGGAAAGTGAGAATCCACCCTGAAATGACGGAAGGTCTTGATTTTGTCGAGTTTTCTTATGAGACCTTATATGGTAAACTGGAAGTGAATTGGGAGAAAACAAAAGAAGGGTTAAAACTTTACGTAACAATTCCTCACGGAATGACGGCTGTCATAACAGGGGACCAGGAAATAGGGAGCGGCAAATGGACTATACTGGAAGGGAAAATCTATAAAAACGATTAATGCTGCTTCATTTTTTGAAAAACTGACCGAAGGCCGGGCTATTCAGGGTAAAACCGCTGAAGGAAAACATGAATGGCCCTAAGAGCCAAGATAATCAGTAATTAAATAGAATACCAATAATCTGGAGAGTATTTTTACTCTCTTTTTTTGTACCGTTTGACAAATGCGTTGAGTTTATAGTATTTTAACTTATAATATAGTCTTATAATTTACAATGAAAAAGGGGAATTGGCAGTGAAATCAAGTATTGATTGCGTATACTGTTACTTAAGGCAAGCGGTATCCTGTATGAGGATTGCAGGGATTGAAGATGAAAATAAAATGCATGAAGTAATATATGAATTAATGGATTATGTGAAGACATTTGACACGGAGGATACACCGGCTGTAAACTCCTCAAAAACATTATTGAAAACATATGAGCTGATAGGTATTGATGACCCTTATAAAGAGATAAAAAAGCAGTCAAATGATCTTGCCCTGGAACTATATACCGGACTTAAGCAAAAAATTGAGGATTCAGATGACAGGCTTTATGACGCATTGAAAATTGCCGTTGCAGGAAATATAATCGATTTGGGTATCAGCAGGAGTTTTGATATCCATGAAGCATTGGCCCACAGCATGGGTACCGGTTTCTCAATAGACCATTATGAGCTTTTCAGAAGAAAGCTGGAAGAGGTTCAGGAGGTTTTGTTATTAGGCGACAATTCAGGAGAAATAGTATTTGACAAATTACTCGTGGAAGAACTCACAAGGCTTGGCAAGCAGGTTACATATGTGGTTAAGGGAGCTCCTATATTAAATGACGCAACAATAGAAGATGCCATCTATGTTGGAATGGACAAGGTGGCAAGAGTTATCACCAATGGTTCAAAGTATCTCGGTGTATGCCTTGAGAGGACGCCGGAGGAATTTATTAATACCCTTTATAATGCAAATCTGATTATTGCAAAAGGCCAGGCAAATTATGAATCTCTTGAACAGGATGATAATGTAAAAGGAAAAGCTTTTTTCCTTTTAAAGATAAAATGTGAATGTGTGGCATATGTTGCAGGAGCGAAGTTGGGGGATGTAGTTTTCTTTACAAAATAATACAACTAAAGCTCAAGTTTACTATATTGTGACTTTATTCTTTCGTATTCTGTCTTATATAATTAGAAATAAATAAAGTTATTTTTTGAAGATTTGTG